>JAJZKJ010000030.1 GCA_021804195.1 Acidobacteriota bacterium | reverse complement strand
CCACGAGTTTTTGAATCATGAATAGTTCCTCCTCGGGCGCGCGCCGCGTCTAGTGCTTGCCCTGGGCGACGACGCTGGCGAATTCCAGCGCGTTTTGCACCACGGGCTGGCCGGCTTGCAGGCCCTGGGTAACCACCTGCCATCCATCCGGCGCCAGACCGGCCACGCGCACCGGCAGGCGGATGAAATGGCGCTTGCCCCTGGGGACGAAGACCCAGTAGGAGTCATGCATTTGGTACAGCGCCGAAGGCGGCAGCACCACGCGGCGGCGCGAGTGGAGGGAGCTGAAGGTGACGCTCGCGAACATCTGCGGGCGCAGCCGGCCGCGCTGGTTTTGCAGCACGATGCGGACCTGCACGGTGCGGGTTTGCGGATTCAAAACCTGGGAGATGTTGCTGACCCGGCCGAACAGTTGCAGGCCCGGATAGGCGGTGAGGGCAATGCGGGCGCGGTCGCCCACATGCACCTGGCCAAGATCGTTTTCATAGACGCCGCACAGCACCCAGACGCGCGACAGATCGGCGACGGTGAAGAGATTGCCCTTGCCGACTTCCTCGCCCGCGGCCAGGTTTTGCTTCACGATGGTGCCGGAGATGGGCGAGCGGATGATGACATGGGGAGAAAAGGCGTTGGCGCCGCGCACGCTGCCGCCGAGAATGCGAATCTCGCGCTCGGCGGCGCGCAGCCGCACTTGGGTTTTGGTTTCGGCGAGCTGGGCCAGCTGCACCGCTCTTTTCGGCGCGGCCCCGTGCGCATACAGGCCCCGTTCCCGCGCCAACTCCTTGACGGCATAGGTGACTCCGGCGCGGTCACTCTGGTAATCGCTGATGGCATCGGCCAGTTGCGGGCTTTCCACGGTGGCCAGGACCTGGCCCTTGCGCACCTGATCGCCCAGTTGCACCGGTACCTGTATGGCATAGCCGTTGGCCAGCGAATAGACATGCACCGTGCGGCTGACGTCGGGAGCGACGATGCCGGGCGCGGTGAGAGTGCGGGACATCATCTCGGTTTTCGAGCGCACCAGGGGGAATATGCTGGGCCGCGGCACGGTCACCATGCTGCCGTCGCTGGGCACTTCGATGACTTTGGGCGGGTGGTGGGGGACGGCGCGGGCCGCGGCATGGCTGCCGCAGGCGGCCAGGCCAAGGGCGGCCAAAAGCATGGCGGCGAGAGTAAGAGCTTTCATAAATGACTTGTTCCCACCGCCTCGGCCAGCCGCGCGCGCGCGATCATGGCGGCGGCTAAGGCCTGGCGGTAACTGAGTTCAACGTTGCGATAGCTGCGCTCGGCATCCAGAAAGTCGAGCAGGCTGGCGGCGCCGCGCAGATAGGCGTATTGGGCGATGCTGAGCGACTGCATCGCCTTTCGCAAATAGCCGGAGCGGTAAAGGCGCACGACCTGGTTGTTGGATTGCAACTGGGCGAAGGCGCCGCGCACGGCGGTGAGGACCTGCTCGGAAAGAGCCTGCTGGAGTTGCCGCGCCTCGGTGATGCGGGCGTCCGCGCCGGCGATATGGCCCTGGTTGCGGTTGAATAGTGGAATGCCGATGGTGGCATAGGCGCTGAGATTGCCGATGCCGTAGATGTGTGTGTAATCCACCGTGTTGGTCAGGTTGGGAACGGCATTGGCATGGGCCAGGCGCAGTTGGCCGCCCGCGGCCGTCACCTGGCGCCGGGCGGCGATCAGGTCCGGGCGCAGGCGCAGCGCCTCTGCCTCCAGGCCGGTGAGGCCGCGGCGCAGCGTTTGATAGCCCAGGCGGCCGATCACGGCATAATTGCGCGGCAGGGCACCAAAGCCCACTTGACGGCGCAGGGAAAAAAGCGCGCGCGCCAGCTTGACCCGGGCATGGATCACATCGGTCTGAAAGGTCAGTAACTGGAGCTGCGTCTTGAGCAGATCGCCGTGGCTGATGCTGCCGGCCTTGAACTGCTCCTGGCTGATTTTCAGGCTGCTTTGGAAGCTGCGCAGCTCGCGGCGGGCGAAGCGCAGGTTGGATTCGGCCAGCAGCACTCCGGTGAAGCGCCGCCGCACTCCGTAAATAAGCCGGCGCTCATCATTGCGTACCTGCTCGATCGTGACGCCGGTTTGTTCGGCGGCGGCGCGCTTGCGGGCGCCGCGTTTGCCGCCCAACTCCCAGGTGTAGCTGAGGCCGGCGTCGAATTCGCCATTGGTGCTGAGATTGTGGTCGTTGAACTTGCTGGGATTGAAAACGGGCAGAAACAGCGCATCCGTGTCGAAAACCGGATTGGGCCGCAGTCCGGCGGTGATCTGGCGGGCGCGGCTTTGCGCGATCAGCGTCCGCTCGGCCCGCAGGCGATGGTTATGCGCCAGCGCCAGATGAATAGCCTGCTGCAGGCTGATGCGCACCAGGGCATGTGCCTGCCCCAATGCCGGCCGGAGCAGGCAAAGAGCTGCAAGCAGCCCGGCGGGCCAGAAAAAATTACGCCGGATTGAAATGAATCTGGACATGGAAAATATCGCACCCCGGGCCAATAGCCTGAGCTGACACGGCGGCGGCGCCGCGGGCCCGCAATGGCCGGTTAAAAATGATTTCGGGAAAAGCGAAAAACGGAACGAAATTAAACGGGGTATGGAAAAAAGGGATGAATCACACGGCGGAAATGACCGCGCAAACGGAAGTGATACGGCGGTATGTGAAAATTTATATGCATTATTTGTGCCTTTATGTACATTCGGCCGCTTTTCTCACCTGTGAGGTTAATCGGCCGAGTCGCACTACTTAGGGAGTGCACATGTATGGCCAAACTCAAAATGTAACTCATGTCCATTAAATAAGCGTGATCTGGCGTCGCGGCGCGCTGCTATGCATGCCTGCAAGCGGGAAAATTTTCGCGCGCACGGGAAATATTTACGCGGGCAGAGTTCATTGCTGGGAGCAGACATTCGGTTTCGGTGACGGCATGACACCATCGGTGACAGCATGTCAAAAATGCCGTCACCGCTTAAACAGTTGATTCTAAAAAATTTATGGCCATTCGTGACGCCATGACGGCATTTTGCCCTCAAAACTTTTCCCGGATGATATATTATGTTGATATTGTGATATTTAAGCTCTTTATTTTCAGTATTTGACTTGCTTTTCAAAGAAACTGATAGTGGCGGGCATTGAGTTCACCACAAAAAAGCCGCATCGGCTGGGAAGGCCGGGGTTGCCTGTTATATCCTGGCCCTCCGCTGTCAAACGATGCTGAGCGTGATCCGCGTTGCGCCTTAGTGCGCGGCCAGGAACCCGCGCACCTGACGCGCAAGCTGGCGGGCCTCGCAGGCGGTTGCCATGTGGCCGCAGTCGCTGGTCAACAGGAATACCCGGGCATGAACCAGTTTAGCGAAGCGCTCGGCCGGGCCGGGATAGACCATGTGATCCTGGGCGGAGGGTACGATCAGCATCTTTGCGCGCACCCGCGCTGCCGCCCCGGCGAGCATGCCGCCATAGGGACGCGTGGTGTTGAAGTGCAGCACGGCCTCGCCCTGGCGTATCCAGTTATCGGGGGCGAAGTAAGGTTGGTCGTGCTCCGAGGTCCGGAGAAATTTTTTGAAATTGCGGCGCGCGACCGTGGTGGCGATATGGCGCGGGCTGGTCAGATGCAGCGTCCACAAATTCATGAGCGCGGGAATCACCAGCCGGCCACGATAATTTCCGTGGTTCCAGCCCGCATAGGAGCGAATGATCTCAAGGCTGGTCCGCATCAGGAGCAGGCCGTAGGCGGTGGGACGGGGCGAGCCCACAATAGGCACCGCCCGGGACATGAATTTCGGGTAACTGACCACCCACTGAAAAGTCTGGAAACCGCCCATGGAAATGCCCAGCACGGCATGCACATGCCGCAGATGCAGTTTGCGGGTCAACAGCGCGTGCTCGGCGCGCACCATATCGCGCAGGCTGAAGTGCGGAAACTTCAGGCGCGGCTGCAGGCGGCTGTTGGAAGGCGAGGTGGTGACGCCGTCGCCGAGCGAATCCACCAGCACGGCGTACCAGCGCCGGGTGTCAATCAGCTTGCCGGCTTGCGGCCCGGCATCGCCTAGGAGCTGTTTCGAGGTGCCGCTGAACCAGGTGGGCATCAGAACCGCGTTGGTGCGGGCGGCATTGAGATGGCCGAGCGTGCGGTAGCCGAGGCGCAGATGCTCGATCACTTGGCCGTTGTCGAGTTTGAAATTGCCGAGATCGGCGAATTGCTGCCGGCCGGACTGGGCGCGCAGGATAGTAGTCAGGGTGCCGAGGCTAAGCAGCGTGGCGGAAAGGGCGCGGATATTCATGGCGAGGCGATTTTAGCGTAAAAGCCGGCCCTTCACCACTGCTTCTTGTAGCGTTCACGGCCGAGTCTCATTGTAGTATAAATGCGAAATCACAGGCCGAAGAGCGGGGTTTCCTGTCAGGTCCCGCGACTATGAAAGTCAATAAAATTCCAGCCATCATTCGGGTTCGCAAACCCCGGCTTCGGCCGGGAAGTTGCGAATAGGTTTCGCCTTAAAAAAATGCGGCTGTGCCGCAAAGCCGGGCTTCGGCGCAATCATCGGCCTGCTTTCAATGCCTGCCAGGAATGCCGGAACTTCACTTTGCCGCGGTATTGCAACAGTTCCTCATAGGCTTGCCGCGCCGATATGATTTGCAAACCCTCGCGGATGGTTTCGGTAATGCCCTGGCCGGAAGCATGCTGGGCTTGGCGCAATAATTCCTCCGGCAATTCCACCGTGACGTTTCGTTTTTTCATTCTTGACCTCATAGGCAATGCCATATTTTTATATAGTAATTATTGCCCCCGTTCAAATCATGGTCCAGCCGTGAAGCAAATCGTTACCCGCGAACGCAATAAAACCTATTACCGCATCCTGCACCTGCCGCTCTGGCTGTGGGTGTTCTGGATTTTACCCGGCCCGCTGACTTACGCGTTATTCACCCGCGGTCCCGGCCGCGCCAACTGGATCTGGCTGGGCATAGTGCTGGCGGTCTGCCTGTGGCGTGGCTGGCGGGGAAGGCTGCCGGGAGTGGAAGCCCGGCCCTACGTGATTTATTTCGGCGAAGACCGCCCCAACCTGCCCTATCGCATGGTGTGTTATACCGCGTGCTGGATTGATCTGTTGGCGCCCTATGCCCTGAATCTGATTGGGCTGCTGGTGGCGGCTGTAACGGGGCGCTGGCGGCTGTCATGGGATTACGCGCATTTGTACTGGCCGCTGGCGGGGCTGATCGTGCTGGCCACAGTATGCAATCTCACACCCCGGGCGCGGCGCTCCACGCGGCGGGAAGGAGCCGAGCGGGCTTGGTTTTATGTCGCCGTCTGGTCCGTGGTTCCAGCGCAGGCGGTGGCTTGGGCGATGTGGCGGCTGGGCGCGGGGCTTCACTGGACTCCGGATCGGCTGATCGAGGCGCGGCTGGGGGCTTTTCTAGCCGCCAGCATCGTGCTGTTAAGCCTGGGATTGACGGGCAAGCTGCCGCGCACGGAGCGCTACGATGCCGATGCGGCGGCTCCGCTTCACTTGTAGAATTTCCGCGTCAGAGATACAGTGAGTGGGTTTGAAATTTAAACCTGCTGGCGGAGGTGGTGTGTGGATTACGATTGCAAATGGAAAATCCGGGCGGGAATCCTTTTTTTTCCCTTGGCGATGACCTTGGCTGCGGCGGCCGCGACCGGGCCGGTGGTTCGCATTAACAGCGGCCGGCTGCGCGGGGTGGCGCGGCACGGGCTGGCCATTTACAAAGGCATTCCCTTTGCCCAGCCCCCGGTGGGCCGTTTGCGCTGGCAGCCGCCCCAGCCGGTGAAAGCCTGGAGCGGCATCCGCGCCGCCACCCACTTCGGCCACGACTGCATGCAGAAGCTTTTTCCCGGCGATGCCGCGCCGCTGCGCACCAGGCCGAGCGAAAATTGCCTCTATCTCAACGTCTGGGCGCCAGCGCATATCAGCCATCCGCTGCCGGTGATTTTCTGGATCTACGGCGGCGGGTTCGTCAACGGCGGCACCTCGCCCGCGCCGTATAGCGGCGCCCAATTCGCCCGCGATGGATTGGTATTTGTCAGCGCCAATTACCGGGTCGGACGTTTCGGTTTTTTTGCCTTCCCGGCGCTGGTAAAATCCGGCGGGCTTTTCGGCAATTACGCCCTGATGGACCAGATCGCGGCCCTGAAATGGGTGCGCAAAAATATCGCCGCGTTTGGCGGCAATCCCGGGGAAGTCACGATTTTCGGGGAATCGGCCGGCGGCGCCTCGGTGCTCGATCTTTTAACTTCACCGCTGGCGAGGGGTCTGTTCATACGTGCCGCGGTGGAATCGGGCGGCGGCCGGGATGAAGTGCTGCCGCCGGCGCGGGTGCGTCATGCCGGCCCCAATGGCCAGCCTTCGGCCGAAGCCGATGCCCTCAGCTTCGCCCGCCTGATGGGAATTCACGGCTCCGGCGCGCGGGCTTTGGCCGCGCTGCGCCGCCTGCCGGCGGCGGCGATTGTCCACGGGCTCAATATGGCCAGCATGTTTCCCCAGCGCAAAATTTATTCCGGTCCCGTGCGCGACGGAAAATTGCTCGTTCACTCGTCGGAAACCGTAATGCGCCAGGGCGGCGAGGTGCGGGTTCCGCTGCTGATTGGCGCTAACAGCGCCGATCTGGGCTTTTTCTTCGCCCGCACGCTGCGGCAGGCTTTTGCTCCCTTTGGCGCCCATGCGGCCGCGGCGCGGGCGGCGTTTGATCCGCACCATACCGGCAATGTCCGCGCCATCGCGCAGCGCATCGGCATGCTGGAAACCATGGTTGAGCCGGCGCGCTTTGTCGCCCGCATCTACGCGGCGGCGGGGGAGCCGGCGTATCAATACCGGTTTTCCTATATTGCGCACGCGCTGCGCGCGCGCCTGCACGGCGCGCCGCATTCGTCAGAAATCCCCTATGTTTTTGACACGCTGCGCCACTCGATGTGGGCGGCCTTCGGCAAGGGTCTCACCCGGCGGGATGAGGCCACGGCCCGCGCCATGCATGCCTATTGGGTGAACTTCGCTAAAACCGGCGATCCCAACGGACACGCCCTGCCGCACTGGGCGAAAATCAGCCCGCACGGCAATCAGATCATGAACTTCACGCTGCACGGTCCGAAGCCGGAGACCGATCCCTGGCGGAAGCAGATGGATTTGATTGCGGCGATTCAGAAGTAACCGCGGTGTGTTCAAGGGGCGGCCGAGCTTGTACCGCCCCTGATTTTTCCTGACTAAGCCCGCGTCTGCACTTTCATCCGCCGCATCGGTTGCATGCGGCCGGAGAGTTTGCGTTCGTCCGTTTTGGCGCGGCTGGAGCGGCTGGCTTTGCCTTCGTTGATGCCGCCGCGGGGTTTGCGTTTAAAAGTGGCCATGGCGTTTACGATGCTACTTTCGGTCCAGGGTTTGGCTCCGGCTGCCTGAGTTTCAGCTACACTCTTCGCATGTCCACCGATCGCCGCGACTTTCTCAAGCTGTCGAGCATATCCGCGCTGGCCGCTCCCTGGGCGGCGGCTCATGCCGGTTCAGCGCCCAACGCCAGCGCCATGGCCCATGCCGTTCCGGATGCCGTGCCACCCACGCCATTTCCCCGGCTGGCGATGATCATTGTGCATTTCACGCCGCAGAAGGTGGCTTTTGCCGCCGAAACCGGCTATCAGGGCGTGCTG
The DNA here is from genome assembly GCA_021804195.1 of Acidobacteriota bacterium. Next base: position 3,672 of record JAJZKJ010000030.1, on the reverse strand, counting down.
GTGCACATTGACAACCAGCACTTCAACCCCGACACCATCACCGACCGCCAGATTGCTCAAATGCAGCGCGCGGCGCGCGAGGCGGCATGTCCCATCATCAGCCTGGAGTGCATGTGGGGCTGCAACCATATTGACGCCAACCCGGTCAAACGCCGGCGCCAGCAGGCGCGCTTTATCCGCGGCATGCACATCGCCCACGAGCTGGGGTGCAAATTTCTCGGCACCTTCAGTGGCGGCATGAAGGGCGCCACCGGCGAACGCCAGGCGCGGGAACTGGCCGAGGTCTTTAATGAAAAATACCTGCCGTTGTGCGAAAAGCTGGATCTCAACATCGGCTGGGAAAATTACCCCTGTTCCATCAACTTCGCCATCTCGCCCGGACTGTGGAAAGCGGTTTTTGACCGCGTGCCAAGCCTGCGGCTGGGTCTCGAGTTTGATCCCTCGCATCTGGTGCGCCAGTTCATAGACCCTTATGCCGCCGCCTGGGAGTTCAAGGATCGCATTCATTCCGCCCACGCCAAAGACACCGAGATCACGCAGCCCATTCTGCAAAATACCGGCATTCTGGGCGAGGGCTGGTGGCGTTACCGCATTCCCGGCCAGGGACTGATGGACTGGCCGCGCTTTATCACCGTGCTGTTGCATGCCCGCTATAACGGAGCCCTGGCGGTCGAGCAGGAAGATCCCTTCTGGAACAGCCCCAAAGCGCCGGTAAACCCGGTATTTCCCGTGGCCCGTGCCGATGGCTTCCGCCTGGCGCAGCGTTATCTGAGCATGTTTCTGCCGGGCCGGCTGGGTTAATAAAATACCTGGTTCTGCCAGACTGTCGTCTAGAAAACCCAGCTTTCCCCCGGGCGTAATGCATAAAATGTCTGGCCTTGCGCCAGCTCTTCCAGCCGCTGGCGGGGAGTGTCGAGAGCTTCATCGGTCAGGCGAAATGTCCCGTGATGGATGGCGATGCTGGTTCCGGCGCCGAGAATCTCATGAGCTTGCAGAGCGTCTTCCGGCGCCATGTGGACCGGTCCCATGAACCAGCGCGGCGCATAGGCGCCGATCGGCAAGAGCGCCAGGGTTGGCGGACCGAACTGCTCGCGAATCCAGGCAAAGTGGCGGCCGAAGCCGGTATCGCCGGCAAAATAAATCATTCCCACCGTGGTCTCGATCACATATCCGCACCATAGCGTGCAGTTGCGGTCATGCAGTCCGCGGGCGGAAAAGTGCGCCGCTGGCGCCGAAAACAGCCGCAGATCCGCGCCGGTCAGGCTTTCGCCCCAGTCCAGTTCCCACACCGGTCCGATATTGCGCTGTTGCATCCAGCGGCCCACGCCCGCGGGAACCACCCAATGCGGATGGTCGCGGCTGGCCAGCCAGCGCACCGTGGGCCAGTCGAGATGATCGTAATGGTTATGGCTGATGAGAACGGCGTCTATATGGGGCAGGTCCTTTTGCCGCACGCCGGGTCTGCGGTGCCGGCGCGGGCCGAGCCAGGATACCGGACTGGCCCGCTCCGACCAGATGGGATCGGTCAGCAGATTCCAGCCCGGGCCTTGCAACAGCACCGTGGCATGGTGAATGAAAGTGACATGGAGCCGGCCGGCTTCGGCCCGCGCCGGCGGCACAGTGGGTGCGACATCATCTGCCCAGTCTGGTGAAGGCTCGGGTCGGCGCTGGCGCTGCCAGCGCATCACATCCAAAAATCCCCGCGCCTGCTGGGCTTCCGGGTTGAAATAATGCCGGCCGTCGAAATGAGGGTCAATGCCCGGCCGCCGGCCCGGTTCGCGCCGCAGCTCCATCAAACCATCATGACGGAAGGCATGCGCCCGCGCCAGGCGAAGCTTAGCCGGTGACAGTCTTTCGCCCCGTTATTTTGCGTGCGGGGCCATGATGCGGGCCAGCAGGTTGGGCGTGCCGGGAATGCGCGCCAGGTGCGGAAAACGCGCGCCGCCGTGATAGGCGATTGAAAGCGTGTGGTACCAGCCGCTGCCCACGATTTGCAGTTTGATCGGCGCCGGGTTATGCCGCGCCCGCGCGAGCGCATAGTTGAGTTCGCTGATGCTGAAGGCATGGCCGTTGACCGAAGTAATTCGGTCGCCCTGCGCCATGCCGGCCTTCCAGGCCGGTGAGCTTTTCAATAAGGAGATCACCTTGCCGTTGCCCAGCACATTGAAGCCCAGGTCATACCAGTAAATGCCGCCGCCGTGCATCAGCGCGGTGCGGGCTTGCAGAAATGGGTTGGGCTTGGCGTTGTACACCAGCTTCCAGCCCGTGCGGGCCAGTTCGCTGGTGGGCGGCAGGGGCGCGATATCGTAAATGTGCTTCTGGAAAAAGGCATGCCAATGATAGGGCTGTACCTCGTTCAAAAGGCGTTCAATATCAGCGCGGGTATAGGTTTTGGTGATGGGGTTGGTGACGGCGGGGGCGGAATAGAGATGCAGGAAGGTGTCCAGCGACTTTTTACCATGGGAGAGCTGGCGGATAATGCTGTCCACATCCAGCCAGACCAGCTCGCCTTCCGTATAGAAATCGCCGGCGGTGCGGCTGATCGAGGCATACTCGTTGCTGGCTTGATATAAATACGGCGCCGCCGTCGTCAGCGCCACCACCGGGGTGGTCGCGCGGCCCGGCTCGGTTGCCATTTGCGCGTAAAGCGTGGCCAGATACTGGGGATAATCGGCGGGCTTGCGAATCCCCGACCGGAATGAGAGCAGGTCTCCCAGATACTGGTTCATGCCCTCATAGACCCAGAGCAGGTCGGTGCGCATGGGCACCTGAAAGTTGGGCGTGGCCAGATCGGCGGGACGGCGGTATTTGCCGTTCCAGGAGTGGGAAAACTCATGTGTGATCAGATCGCCGCCGATCAGCGCCATGGCCGGGTTGGTCATGAAATCGGCCGGGGCGCGATCGTCAGACGATTGATGGTGTTCAATCCCCTGAAAGCCGATCTGATTGCTGAGCGTAAGCAGGGCATGGTAGCAGGCAAAGTGACGCGAGCCATAAAGCGCGAAGGCTTCGGCCGGAACATGAAAATAGGCGGCCTTCACCTTGGCTGGAATGTCCAGATCCTTGGGATTGCCGGCAAACATGTCGAGCTTCACGCAGGCCGGTCCCTGGCGCCAGAGCGTCCATTTCTTCACGAACCTGCCCATGTCGAGCGGCGAATCCACCAGCATGGCCAGCGTCAGGCGGCGGAAATGGGTAGTGGCGTTGCGGGCCGGCCCGCGCCGTGTAAGTGCGGTGCCGAACCTCCAGCCAGTGGGCAGCGTAATTGAGGGCTTGACGAACCAGGTATGTGAGTCCACTCCGGCCTGATAAAGCACGGCCCGGTTCCAGTTGAGAATGGCAACGGTGCGGGTGGCCATCACGCCGCCCGCGTCATTCATGATCAGGGTGAAACGCGCGGTAATGGCATGGACGCCGGCTGGAACCCGTATATGAAAGGCGTACATGTCCGCCAGGCCGCGATGCCACATGATGGGCCGGCCATGAGCGGTGATGCGCAGCATGGCCAGTTCGTCAATCGGGCCGGTGGGGCCATGTTCTCCCGGTACCCATTTGGGATAGACCAGGGTGAACGGGCCCGGGCGCACGGGAATCGTCTCATGCACATAGATCAGGCCGCGCCAGACCTGGCTGGCGTCGAGATGCAGCACCGCCGGGCGCGCGAGCGTGGCC
>JAJZKJ010000029.1 GCA_021804195.1 Acidobacteriota bacterium | reverse complement strand
AGCATGGCCAGTTCGTCAATCGGGCCGGTGGGGCCATGTTCTCCCGGCACCCATTTGGGATAGACCAGGGTGAACGGGCCCGGGCGCACGGGAATCGTCTCATGCACATAGATCAGGCCGCGCCAGACCTGGCTGGCGTCGAGATGCAGCACCGCCGGGCGCGCGAGCGTGGCCAGCGAGGGCGCCGCATGAATGGGATAGGCGTACTTGGGAATATAGGTGCCGCGATACTGCGCGGCGGCGAAAATGGCGGCGGAAAAAACGAATGCCGCTGTCAAAGCGAAAGTTCGGGTGATTTTCATAAAAACGCCTGTGGGTGGGGGTGGGAAAACGCAGTGTAGCACTAATAAGTCTGAATATGATGTGCGGTTTGACTTGCTTTGCCGTACCTGTGGCAATGGCCAGCGCGGCTGAAAATAAGGTAATTCGGTTGTAGGTAGGATGTGGGTAGAAAGTGGTTTCATTATTTTTGAATTTTTGGCCTTCAAAATGTTTTAGCCGTGGTCTCCATGGCAAAATGGCTGCATGCCGCAACTCGCAATTCCCGATGTGCCTGCCGCCGCGCCGGCCGTGCCCCGGCTCTCCCGGGCCGAAGTCGCCGCCCTGTACCGGCGTCCGTTGCTGGCCTTGATCGAGGCTGCGCACGCCGCGCACATGCAATATCATCCCGAGCCGGAGGTGCAGCTCTGCCAATTGTTGTCCATCAAAACCGGCGGCTGTCCCGAAGACTGCGGCTACTGCCCGCAAAGCGCGCACCATAAAACCGGGGTCAAAAATGAACACTTGATGGAGCTTGAGCCGGTGCTGGCGCAGGCGCGCCAGGCCAGGGACCAGGGCGCAACCCGGTTTTGCATGGGCGCGGCTTGGCGCCAGGTGCGGGAAGGCCCGGAATTTGATCGCGTGCTCAGCATGGTTTCCGAGGTGTCGTCCATGGGCCTGGAAGTCTGCTGCACTCTGGGCATGCTGACCGCGGCGCAGGCGCAGCGCCTGGCCGCCGCCGGTCTCACCGCCTACAACCACAACCTCGACACCTCGCCCGAGTTCTATGGCGAGATCATTCACACCCGCGAATACTCCGACCGTCTGCGCACGCTTGAGCATGTGCGTGATGCCGGGGTGCAGGTCTGTTGCGGCGGCATTCTGGGCCTGGGCGAATCCGAAGAAGACCGCATCAGTCTGCTGCATGTGCTGGCCACGCTGCCCAGTCCGCCCGAATCGGTGCCGGTGAACGCGCTGGTTCCGGTCGAGGGTACGCCGCTTGAGGCCCGGCCCGCGGTGCCCGCGCTCGAGTTGGTGCGCATGATTGCGGCGGCCCGGCTGCTGATGCCGCACTCCAAGGTCCGGTTGAGCGCCGGCCGGCTCAGCCTCTCGCCCGAAGCGCAGGCGCTGTGCTTTTACGCCGGCGCCAACTCGATCTTTGTGGGCGAGCGGCTGCTGACCACCCCGAATCCCGAGCAGGACCAGGATCGGGCTTTGTTGCGGCAATTGGGGCTGATTCCCGAACCTCCTTATAAGTCCGCGCCCGCGCCGGCTGCGCTCCGCTCGTCCGCCGCCGCAGCGGAAACTTATACGCCTTCGCCGCTGGCCGGCCTCGAATCGGCCTGGCGGACGGATCTCGATCGCCTGGAAGCTCTACAGCGCCGCCGCCATCTGCGCCCACCCCAGGGACTGGACTTTTGTTCCAATGACTATCTGGGCCTGGCGCGCGATTCCGGAGTTCGCCAGCAAATTCGCGATTTTCTTGCTGCGGCCGAACAGATCGGGGCCGGTGCTTCGCGTCTGGTGGCGGGTGAATTCACCGCCCTGGGCGAGTTCGAAGCCGAGTTTGCCGCCTGGCGCGGCACGGAAGCGGCGCTATTTTTCCCTTCCGGCTACGCCGCCAACACGGGCTTGCTCGCATGCCTGGCCGGCGCGGATGATCTGTACTTTTCCGATGCCCTCAACCACGCCAGCCTGATTGACGGCATGCGCCTGAGCCGGGCGGGCAAAATTCAGTTTCCGCATAATGATTTGACCGCGCTGGAAGAATTACTGCAACGGCATGTCACCCCGGGCCGGCGCTTCATCGTGGTTGAATCGCTGCACAGCATGGAAGGCGACCGCGCGCCGCTGGCCGGATTAGCCGCACTGTGCCGCAGGTATCGCGCCCTGCTGGTGGTGGATGAAGCCCATGCCACCGGACTCTTCGGCCGCGAGGGCGCGGGCCTGACCGCCGGCGTGGAGCTCGATGACGTGCTTGCCGCCTCGGTGCATCCCTGCGGCAAGGCTCTGGGCGCGGCCGGCGCCCTGATTTGTGGTTCGCGGCTGCTGCGCGAGCATCTGATCAATCATGCCCGCACCCTGATCTATTCCACCGGGCCAACCCCCGCGCTGATGGCCCAGCTTCGCGCGGCGCTGGCGGTCATTCGCGCCGAGCCGGACCGGGCGCGCCGGGTGCGGCAAAATGCTCTCAGCCTGCGCCGGCGCCTGAATCATTTGCCCTTGGCCGATGCCTCCTCGCCCAACCGCGAACCGGAATCGCCGATTATTTCCCTGCTCTGCGGCAGCGATGCTCGCGCCCTGGCCGTGGCCGAGGCGATGCGGCGTCAGGGCTTTGAAGTCCGCGCCATCCGGCCCCCGACCGTGCCCGAAGGCACGGCGCGGGTGCGGATCACGGTCCATGCCGGCCAGAGCGAAACGGATATTCAAAATTTTGCCGATGCAATAGAAAAGTGCTTTTGCGCGGTGTAATTTTTTGCCGCTATCAGGATTCGTAAGGCTCCGGTTTTCGGTCGGGCATTTGCGAAATCGTCTTCATGAATATAAAAGTAGCTGTGCCGCATTCCTGCGGCCTTCTGTTTTACACTCATCCCATGCGCCGCTTACGTATCCTGTTTTCTATTGTGCCGATAGCCGGTATTTTTCTGGCTTTTATGGCTGTTCTGCCGGCGTGGGCCAAACCCGCGCCGCGCGCCTTTGTTCCCGCCACCGATCCCAATATCACTTACGTCGGCCGCTGGGGCCGCCTGCGAACCGCGAACGGTCCGGCCATGGCGACGGTGAACTCCAGTTCGCAGATTTATCTGCTCTGCGGCGGATCGAGCATTCGCGCCGATTTCGACGTCAGGCATGTCGCCTTCATGGCCCAGATCGAGGCCCGCGTGGATCGAGGACCCTGGCGGCTCTTCACCATTGACCGTCATCGCCTGCGTCTGTTCCATCATCTCGGGCCCGGCCCGCACCGGCTTGAGATCGCGGTCAAAGATGTGGACGAGCGCGGCAACCGCTGGTTTCCTCCCTTTGCCAGTGCGGTGGTCTTCGAGGGCCTGGAGTTGGATGCCCACGCCGCGGTGGAAAAATATATACTGCCCGTTCGCCCCACGCTGATGTTTCTGGGTGATTCCATCACCCAGGGCGTGCGAGTGGTGGGCATGCAGATTGGCGTAACCGGTTCCAATAGCTTGCTGAGCTATGGCTGGCTCGCCGGCCAGGCGCTCAGGACAATTCATTACCAGGTCGCCTTTGGACGCCAGGGCGTCATACGTTCCGGCAACGGCCTGGTGCCGCCCGCCACGCTGGCCTTCGGCTGGAACTTCGCGGGTTCGCCTGCCGACGAGCCCGCGCCCGATTTTCTGGTCATTAATCAGGGCACCAACGACATCCCATACCCCGGCCGCGAATATGGACAGGCGCTGCTTGGCTATCTGCGTGAGATCCGCGCCTACTGGCCGCATACTGAAATTTTTGTCCTGCGGCCCTTTGGCGGCTTCCATGCCGCCAGCACGATGCAGGCGGTCGAGTTGATGCATGATGCGCGCGTGATCTATGTCAGCACTCACGGCTGGCTGAAGAAAAAAGACTTCCGCGACGGCGTGCATCCCAACCGCCGTGGCTCGCGGCTGGCCGCCGCGCATCTGGAAAAGATTCTGGCCCCGTATATTGCCCGGTGGAAACCGCCGGCGGCAAAGACCTCCAGTCCCGCGGCCCCGGCCACAACGGCGCAGCCTTAGATTTCAATTCCATGCCACGTGGTTATTTTGTTGCCGGCACCGATACCGATGTCGGCAAAACCGTCGTTTCCGCCGCGCTGACCCTCGCACTCGGCGCCAGCTACTGGAAGCCGGTGCAGACCGGCTCGCCCGCCGACCGCGCACAAATCCAGGGCTGGACCCAGTTTCCGGACTCCCGATTTGCTCCCGAACAATGGCGCTTTCCCCTGCCCGCCTCGCCTCATATTGCCGCCCGTGCCGCCGGCGGCCGGATCGAGTTGCGCGATCTGCGCCCGCCCTGGCTCGAGGGCGCGGCCGCGGAGGCGTCCTGGATTGTCGAAGGCGCCGGCGGCGTGCTGGTGCCGTTGAATGAACGTGAAATGATGGCTGATTTAATCGCCCGCCTGGGACTGCCCGTCATCGTCGTGGCCCGCACCCGGCTGGGAACCATCAATCACACGCTCTTGACCCTCGAGGCCCTCCGGCATCGTCAATTGACCATTGCTTGCGTGGTCATGAACGGCGAACCCCAACCGGAAGTGGCGGAAACCATCAAAAACCTGGGCAATACACCGCTGGCGCGGATGAGGCCAATATCCATAACTTCTGTGAATTTGCTCAAAACAGGAGAGGCAATTTTAGGCGAAATAGATTTCAAAAAATGAAAAGAATACAAGTTAATTCCGGGGCCCAGGCGGATCCGTATGTTCAGGCCGTCGCCCCGGCCTGACACACCTGGATTTTAAAGTGCTCCCGCCCGCTTTATTTTCGCAGCAACACCATCGCGGAGTTTGGTGAAAAAACAAATTGGCTGGAATGCCCATGCTTGTCTAGAATCTTTGGCCCGCCCCATTTTTGATCCGCGGAATCCAGAATCAACTGCCATGGTTCCGCATCGGGCCATTCGAAGTTCAGTGGTTCCTGGCCAAAATGCAGCCAGACCATGGCGGATGGAACTGGCGGTTCTGAGCTTTTAACCGGCAAGCCAATATCTGAAATTAATTTCGCCGGCGTGCGCAGCAGCCGCAGCAACTTGCCGCCGGCCAGCACTTCCGCCCGCGCGCCGCCATTGGCGCCCAGCGCCGGAACTTCCCGCCGCAGCCGCAGCAGTTCCCGGTGCCAGCGCAGCAGCGTGGCATGCGGCTCGCGATCGCGCCGGCTCCAGTCCAGACGGCTGGCGGCGAAAGTTTCCCACGCCTGCGGATCGGCGGGCGTTTTTTGCCAGCGGAAGCTATGGAACTCTTCCCGCCGGCCACGCCGCACCGCGGCGATCAGCTCCGGGTCGCCGTGCTCAATGAAATAGTAAAACGGCGCCGGCTCGCCATATTCCTCGCCCATGAACAGTAACGGCAGTTGCGGCGCGCATAGCAGCGCCACGGCGGCCAATTTTTGCGCTTCAAAGCCAGTCAGCGTGCTCAGCCGCTCGCTGCCGGCGCGATTGCCCACTTGATCGTGGTTCTGGCTGAAAATGACGAACGATGCCGCCGGCCACTCGCGACTTGCATTGCCGTGCCTGCGTCCGCGATAGGCAGAGTGCTGGCCCTGATAGACAAAGCCCTCGTTATAGGCGGTGGCCAGGTCGGTTGCGCCCTGGAAATCCTGATAATAGCCGCCGGCTTCACCGGTCAGGGCCGTATGCAGGGAGTGGTGAAAATCATCGTTCCACTGCGCGTCCATGCCGAAGCCGCCCTGCGCCCGCGGGCGTAAGACACGCGTGTCGTTAAGGCTGCTCTCGGCGATAACTTTGATCCGTCGGCCCGATTTGCCGCCCTCCGCTTGGGCCAGCTCCGTCAGTTCGGCCAGAAATGGCGAGGCGGAGTTGTCAACGATGCCATGAATGGCGTCGAGCCGCAGGCCATCGAAGCCATAATCGCGCAGCCAGTAAAGCGCGTTTTCATAGAAAAAACGGCGCACCTCGTCACTGCCGCCGCCGTCGAAGTTCATCGCTTGTCCCCAGGGGGTGCGGTAATGATCGGTAAAATATGGCCCGAACTCACCGAGATAATTGCCTTCCGGTCCGAGGTGGTTATAGACCACGTCCAGAAACACGGCCAGATCCCGCGCGTGCGCGGCCGTGATCAGCGACCGCAAATCGGCCGGAGTTCCATAATTGGCTTGCAGGGCAAACAGTTGCGCGCCGTCGTAGCCCCAGTTGCGCTGTCCCGGACACTGATGCAGCGGCATCAGCTCAAGCGCGGTAATGCCCAGATCGCACAGCGCGTCGAGCCGCGGCTCAATGGCCCGCAGTGTGCCTTCAGGCGTAAACGCGCCCACATGCAATTCATAAAAAACCAGTGCTTCGCGCGGCAGTCCATGCCAGCCGCCGAATTCCGGAAGAGAGGGGACGGCAATGACTTCCGAAGCCCCATGCACGCCCTCCGGCTGCCGCCGCGAGGCCGGATCGGGCCGCCGCCGGCCGTCGGGAAACTGATAAAAATAGCGCGTGCCGGGCGGGAGACCGGGCAATTCCAGGGAAAAATAACCATCCGGCTCAGGGCGCATCGCATAAGCGAGATCGCGCCCGGGTAAATATACCTCCAACCGATCGGTGCGCGGCGCCCAGACCAGAAACCGGCAGCCGCCGCCGGCCTGCGCCAGCGCTCCTAACTGCAACTGCGGGAACTCCATAGTGCTATGGTGACAGGATTTGATGAAGAAGAGACCTGCGTGGCACAGTGACGATGAGCCCGATTTTCGTTGTACTGCGGAGGGGCGGAAAGTAAGCATTCGCTGGCGCTCTCGCGAGCGCCAGCGAAGCATGTATGGGAATTGCCGAGCGATGTTAACTTCTTTAGGCGATGCTTATCGCCCCGCCTGCCATTAAAAGACCAACCGGGCGCCGAATTGAATCTCCCGTCCCGGATTGGCGGCCATGGTGATGGTGCCAAACTGGGGCGTGTTCACGAAGTTATTCGGCATGCTGTAGTTGCTGTGGTTCAAGGCGTTGAAAAATTCGGTGCGAAACTGAAACTGTGTGCTTTCGCTCAGGTCAAACGAGCGCGTCAGCGCCAGATCCATATCCTGATAGCCAGGGCCATAGATCGAATTTCGGCCGGCATCTCCAAAGGTATAGGCGGGTGGGGTGGCGAAGGCGGCGGTGTTGAACCAACGGGCGGTGGTATGCGTGCCCGCGGGGTAGAGCGGCGCGCCGGTGACATTGGCGCGGATCGGGTTTTCACCCAACAGCGTGCCCGCGTTGGCGGTGTCGCCAAAAACCTGAATGGTCAAAGGATATCCGCTCTGCGCCTGAAAAATGGTGGCGATGTTCCAGTTGCGGGTCACGCCATCGAGCCAGCGGTTGGCGCCCCAGGCGGGCAGGTTATAGACAAAGCTGGCGATGTAGCGCAGCGGCACGTCGCAGGCCGGGCCTTTTTCCGCCGCCAGGTTGCTGTTGTTCTGTGGCAGCGCCGATTCTGTCATGGGCGAGCGGAAATCAGGCGCGGTGGTCAGATTGCGCGACCAGGTAAAGTTGGAAAGAAAGGTCAGGCCATGGGAAAAGCGCCGTCGCAGGTCCACCCAGCCGGCGTCGTACCAGCTGTTGGCGGTGTTTTGCAGTTGCGCAATGGCGGCAATGGGAAAGGTCAGGCTGCTGACCGGAAAGCCGGGAGGGAAGGTGGTGCCGGGCAGGTAGGTCGCGGTCTGATAGGGGCGGCGCGGATTAATCGGACCCGGACCCGGCGGGGCATTATTCACCAGCACCATTTGCTGCAGATGGTAGCCGCGGGCGCCGGTGTAGCCGATTTCAAGCACTGTATTCTGGCCCAGCCTTTTCTGCAGGCTCAGGCTCCATTGATGGTATTGCTGCGCTGGACTATGAGGGGTGAAGGCGGAAAAATTGAACGGCGTTTTCCCCAGCACCGCGGGCGCAAAGTTATAGCCGAAGAGACTGGGAGTGAAATTGTCACTCTGTTGTCCCACCTGAAACACCTCCGGCGGATTATGCCGCTGGTCGCACCAGGTGTTCATATCCACGGGGGTAAAGAAAATGCCAAACGATCCGCGCAGCACCATGCCCCAGCCCACCTGCCGGGTAAAGCCCAGACGGGGGGCGAAGTTCAGGTTGTTGGAGTACATCAATCCGGACGGCATGCCGCTTTGGCCTCCGATAAAGGCATAGGCTTTGCCGTTGACGAACTCCAGATTGCTGGCCGCGTGCTGGGTGTCCCACAGCGGGCTCATATATTCGTAGCGCAAGCCCAGATCGAGCGTGGTGCGCGAATTAATGCGCCAGTCGTCCTGAATAAAGGCATCACCGTACCATTGCCGCAGATCCATGCTGGGCACGCCCTGCTGCACCTGTTTGACCACCGGCAATCCCAGCAGGTAACTGGCGAAGGCCGAGCCGGTGCCATCGTTGCTCAAGGTGCGGGTGGTAAAGCCGTTGGTGAACTGGTAGTAGCCGCGATTTTCAAAAAAGCCCCACATGGGCCAGTAGAAACGCCGGTAATCGCCGCCAATCTTCAGGCTGTGCCGGCCCAGTTGGTAGCTCCAGATATCGCCGATCTGGGCCACCGTGTCCCAGTCCTGCACGGGCGTGGCGGCGAAGGAATCGCCAAAGCCGGTATAGCCCTGCAGATTGAAATAGGGCAGGCCATAGGCGCCATATCCGCCGTAGCCCACGCCTTGAATGCCGAGTTTTTGCACCAGGTTGGCGCCAAAATTGTCCTGCGAAAAGCGGTGCATCGAAAGCCGCGACATCGCCACCCAAACGCGGTTCACGCTGTTGGGCGAAAGAATGCGGGTGTAGGAAACGGTAAAATTCTGTGCCTGGTTGTTGTCGTTGATGCCGAAGCCGGGCAGGTTCTGGGGCACAAAATCGGTTTCGTGCTCGATCGAGTAGCGGCCCATCAGCAGATTGCCGCCCCGGAAGTTGTGGTCAATGCGAATCGTGGCCTGGTTCGAATTATCGGTCTGGCCGCGCACATCGTAATAGTTGTTGGAGTCCGGGCCGCTTTGGGGCATATTGGGCAGCGGCACGTATTGCAGCACCGCGGCCGAGACCGGGTTGATATCCTGGCTGGGAATAATATTGCCGGCAAACTGATTGCGCAAATAGAGTGAATTGGTAGGCGAAACTGGCTGATTGGGGTTGTAGTTGGGATTCTTATAGGTTGTGCCGGGGTCGTAAATATTATGTCCGCTTTTGCTGAAATTGCCCCCGCGTTCGGCCAGCGTGGGCACGGTATCGTAATTCACAATGTCCTGCCCTAGCCGGAAGCCTTCCACGTTGGCAAAGAAAAAGGTGCGGTTGGTCTGAATCGGCCCGCCCACCGAAACGCCGAACTGATTTTGCGCCAAATGCGGCGTTTTGCCGGGCGCCATGCCGCCGACATCGTTCCAGGTGCGGGCGTCCAGCGCGCTGTTGCGCAGATACTCATAGGCGTCGCCATGCCAGCGGTTCGAGCCGGAGCGGGTAATGATATTGACCTGGGCTCCGCCTCCGCTGCCGAACTCGGCCGAATAGCTGCCGGTCTGGACTTTGAACTCGCGCACCGCATCCACGGCCGGACTGAGGGTGAGAGTATTGAAGGTGGGGTCGGTGTCAGTGGCGCCGTCGAGCAGATAATAGTTGGCATTATCCCGCGCTCCGCCGGCCACCAGAGCGGAGTTCTGTTCCGGACGCCAGTAGAGCGGGTTGGCCGTGCCGGTCTGCGCCCCCGAGCCGGAATGCACGCCCGGCGCCAGCAGCGCCAGATCAAGCAGATGGCCGCCGTTGAGCGGCAGATCGCGCACCATCTCCGGCGCGATTACCTCGCCCAGACTGGCGGTCGCGGTGCGCAACAACGCGCTGCGGCCCACCACCACGGTCTGCTGGGTCACGCCATGCACGGAGAGAGGAATATCGAGCAGCAGGTGCTGGTTGACCTCGAGACTGAAATCGCGCTGGACCTTGCTGAAACCGGGCGCGGTCACGTTCAAGGTGTAGGGATCGGGCGCCAGGCTGGGAAACGAATAGAGGCCGGTGCTGTTGCTGATGCCCTGCCGCACCAGTCCGGTGCGGGTATCGCGCAGTACCACGCGCGCATGCGGCACCACGCGACCGGAGGAGTCGCGCACCGTGCCCTGCACCATGGCCAGCCCCGACTGCGCTCGCGCCGGCAGGCTGCCGGCCAGCATGAATAAAATCAACGCCATTCCAGCCAGCATGCCCTGCCGCGGCCGGATATGATTTCCCAACCCCGATGTTGCCTTCCACACTTGAACGTTCATGTTTTTGTTTTCCTGATTTTTGAAACAGAAATTTCGCACATCTACAAAGCTGGACCATTAAAAACTGATTTGGCGCCAGGGTAAATAAAGATTTCCACTAGGGCGGGGCTTTTATTCAACTATCGGGCCCCAAAAATTGCGGCATGGCCTGTTTTACCGGGTTTTGTCGCTCGTGTCCTGTTCCCTGTCATATACTTGGGCTGGAGAGACCGCCGTGCCGGCTGAAACCGCCGCGCCCGCCGAGGCGCTGGAATCCAACCCCTGGGTGTCGCAAGCCGCCCGTTTCGATTACGCCGCCCGCAAGCTCAACCTCGATGAAGGCTTGTGGAAAGTGTTGCGTTATCCCACCCGTGAGATCACGCTTCACATTCCGGTGCAAATGGATGACGGCCGGCTGGAAGTTTTTACCGGCTATCGCGTGCAGCACAGCGTCGCCCGCGGACCCGGCAAAGGCGGCATTCGTTACGCGCCCGACGTTACCCTGGATGAAGTCCGCGCCTTGGCCACTTGGATGACCTGGAAATGCGCCGTGGTCAATATTCCCTTTGGCGGCGCCAAGGGTGGCATCATCTGCCAGCCGCGGCTGATGTCGCAGGGCGAGCTGGAGCGGCTGACCCGCCGTTATACCGCCGAGTTGTTCGAATTCATCGGCCCCGAGCGCGATGTGCCCGCTCCCGACGTCAACACCAACGAACAGGTCATGGCCTGGATCATGGATACCTACTCCATGCACGCCCGCCAGACCATGACCGCGGTTGTCACCGGCAAGCCGCTTGATCTGGGCGGCTCGCGCGGCCGCAAAGAAGCCACCGGCCGCGGCTGCATGCTGGTCTGCGAGCAGGCGGTGCAAAAGCTGGGGCTGAATCGCGACGCCACGCGCGTGATCGTGCAGGGCTTTGGCAACGTGGGCAGCCATGCCGCGCTGCTGCTGCATCAGGCCGGCTATAAAATCGTGGGGCTGGATGAATATGACGGCGGTTTATACCATGCCCGCGGCCTGGATATACCCGCGCTCATCGCCTACCGCGCCCAGAACCAGACCCTGCAGGGTTTTCCCGAAAGCGAGGCCCGTCCGGCGGGTGAACTGCTGACCGCGCCCTGCGACATTTTGCTGCCGGCGGCCACGGAAAACCAGATCACCACCCATAACGCCGCCCGCATTCAGGCGCGCATTGTCTGTGAAGGCG
>JAJZKJ010000028.1 GCA_021804195.1 Acidobacteriota bacterium | reverse complement strand
TGTACATGGCCAGGCTGCCATCGGGCCGGTGCGGCCATTGCTCCCGGGGCCGGTCCCAGTACAGCTCGACTCCATTGCCGTCGGGATCGCGCAGATAAATCGCCTCGCTGACGCCATGATCGGCCGCGCCCTCAAGGCTGATGCCGGCCTGCAGCACCCGGTGCAGGGCCGCGGCCAGAGCGGCGCGGGTGGGGTACAGAATCGCGGTATGGTACAGGCCAGTGGTTCCGGGCGGCGGCGGCTCGCCATGGCGGCTTTCCCAGGTATTCAATCCAATGTGGTGGTGATAGTCACCGGCGGCCAGAAACGCCGCCTGCCCGCCCATCTTCTGCTTGACTTCCAGCCCCAGCACGCCGCCATAAAACGCAATTGCGCGCTCCAGATCCGCGACTTTTAAATGCACATGCCCAATGCGCACGCGCGCATCGGCGGCATACTCCGGCGGCGGGTTTTGTGCCATGCCTTTACATTATTACAATTCTCCTGCATTCGTTCAGGCCGTGATTTTTTGAAATTGCTGCCGCCGTTAGGCAAGGGGGGCGGCATGTTACTGTGTCCGTGAAGGAAGCTCATATGAAGGCTGAATCGAAAATGCATTCCGGATGGGACCTGCAAGCCTTTCAGCAGATGCATTTGTCCTTTGCCGCCTCGCGCATCTTGAGTGCGGCGCTGCAGCTTCAGGTGTTTTCGCATATCGCGGCGGGCCACCGCACGGCGGCGGCGATCGCGCGCGCGGCGGGAGCTTCCGAACGCGGCATGACCATGCTGCTGGATGCGCTCACGTCCCTGGGGTTGTTGGAGAAAAAGAAGGGCGAATACATCCTGCTGAAATTTTCTCGCCAATACCTGGTGCGCGATAGCCCCGAGTATGTGGGTTCCATCATGGAGAATGACACGCTGTGGAACGCCTGGGGCCAGTTGGCGGAATGTGTTCGCACCGGCAAGCCCTTCACGCAGGTCAACCAGCAGAATCGCGCGGAGGCATTTTTCCCGGTTTTGATCCGCACCCTGCATATCACCGGCCGTGAGTCGGCGCAGCGGCTGGCGCGGGCGCTGGGCGCCGGCGCCGAGCACCGCGGATTGCGCGTGCTGGACGTCGCCTGCGGTTCGGGAGTGTGGGGCATCGCCGTGGCCGAGGCGGACGCGGCAGCGCGCCTGACGGCGCAGGATTTCCCCGCCGTGCTGGATCATACCCGCCGGTTCCTCGAGCAGCACGGCATCGCCGGCCGCTATGATTTTTTGCCGGGAGATTTAAAACAGGTCGCTTACGGCAAGGCGCGCTACGATCTGGCGCTTCTGGGCAATATTGTGCATTCGGAGGGAGAGTCGGCTTCGCGGGCGCTGTTTCGCAAGCTGCACGCCGCCCGGCGGCCGCATCGTAGTGATCGATATGGTTCCCAATGACGGGCGCACGGGTCCGTTTTTTCCGCTGATGTTCGCGCTCAATATGCTGGTCAATACCGATGCCGGCGGCGTCTATACCCTGGCCGAGTATTCGCAGTGGCTGCGTGATGCCGGCTTTGACCGCATCGAAACGCTGGACATTGCCTCGCATTCGCCCGCCATCGTTGCGGCCAAAGCGTAGAACCCGTCAGATCAATGGTGCGAAACGGTTGGGATGCGGCTTTTCCAGCAGTACAATTTCGCGCGGTGGGCGGAATTGCGAAGTTACGAAATGATTTCGCTTGAAAGGAAAGGCGGCAGCGCCGCCGTCTCACATGCTGACATGAGTGCGGGCCATCAGGATAAATGACGCCAGCACCACCCCAGCCACCGCCCACTGCGCCGCGCGCCAGAATCGGATCTGGGTCTCGGTTAAGGGCGGATCGTCACCGATCATCAGCGCCAGCAGAAAACCACCGCCGATGCCGCCGATATGGGCCGCGTCGGAAATGCCGGGCAGCAGGCCCATGATCAGCACATAGACGGCAAAGCGTATGGCCTGCGCGCGCATGTGCTGCGCCATGGCGGTTTTATGGCGCACGCCATAGGCGATCAGCACCCCGATCAGACCCATGATCGCGCCCGACGCTCCCACGACCGAGGCCGAGCTGAAAATACCGGCGAAGGCATTGCCGATGATCCCGGCCGCCAGATACAGCGCCAGAAATTTGCCCCGCCCGTACAAGCCCTCGACCAGAGGCCCCACATCGGCCAGCACCCACATGTTGAAGCCGATGTGCAGAATGCCGTCATGCAAAAACAGCGCCGTCACCCAGCGCCAGTACTGGCCTTGCACCGGGCTCGGATGGGTTAAATACGCCATGGGCACGCTCATGCCCAGGCGCAGCAATACCCACCCTTTCATGCCGGGGCCGATCAGCCCGATCGGCACGCTGCGGTTCAGCAGGCACTCGACAATAAAGACCAGGAAATTGACGCCGATCAGCAAATGGGTCAGCGGCACGTCCGGCGGCAAAACCCGCCCCAATGCGTTTGGGCTCACCCGGTGCTGCGATTCGCCGCAAAACGGGCAGCGGCGAGAGTTGCGCGGCACCAGGGCGCGGCAGGCGGGGCACATTTTCTGTTCGGTCAATACTTCCTGTCCGGTGCGGCGCAGCGAGGCTTTCCATTCTTCCCAGCGCCGTTGCAGCCGGTTCAGCCGAAATCGCATTTTGGGAGTTAATAATTCCATGAATCCAGCGTGGCGCGGCTTCAGGACTCAGCCTGAAAGCTCGGGTGAAGGTTGGTTTCAACCGTTATCTATAAGGTGGATGCGCAACTTTTGCCCCTTTGCCGCAACCGGCCAGGTCAATTTTAGCAAATCCCCCGATCATGCCTCCGCCGGGCTTGACAATCGCCGGCCAGACTGCGTAATCTATTACTTACCGTCCGGTCGGTAAGCGAAGCTGGCTCCGGCCCGCTCGTATCCCATCAGGAGAATTCCATCGGTGAGCGCCAAGATTTTCTACCACTCCGACGCCAATCCCCAGGCCATTGCCGCCATGACCATTGCGGTCGTCGGCTATGGCAGCCAGGGCCATGCCCAGGCGCAAAACCTGCGCGACAGCGGCCATAAAGTCCTCATCGGTCTTGAGCCTGGACGCAAGTCTGCGCAGCAGGCCAAGGCGGATGGCTTTGAGGTTCTTCCCGTGGCCGAAGCCTCCCGGCGCGCGGACTGGATTCACATCCTGCTGCCCGATGAAACCCATGCCGCCGTCTATCAGGCGGCGATTCAGCCGCACCTGACCCGGGGCAAGGTGCTGGGTGTGTCGCACGGCTTCAGCGTGCATTTCAAGACCATCGTGCCGCCTTCCGATGTGGACGTGGTGATGATCGCGCCCAAAAGCCCCGGCCATCTGCTGCGCCGCGTCTATGCCGAGGGCAACGGCGTGCCGGCGCTGCTGGCGGTGCATCAGGATGCCAGCGGCCATGCCCGCGAGCGCGGCCTGGCCTTTGCCGCCGGCATCGGCTCGACCCGGGCCGGGGTGCTCGAAACCACCTTTAAGGAAGAAACCGAAACCGATCTGTTCGGCGAGCAGGCGGTGCTCTGCGGCGGCCTGAGCGCGCTGATTCAAGACGGTTTCAATACCCTCGTCGCCGCCGGCTACCAGCCTGAAATCGCTTACTTCGAGTGCTGCCACGAGATGAAGCTGATCGTGGATCTCATCTACGAAGGCGGCCTGGCCCGCATGCGGCACTCGATCTCCAATACCGCCGAGTATGGCGACCTCACGCGCGGTCCGCGCGTGGTGGGCGAAGCCTCGCGCGCGGCCATGAAGCAGGTGCTGACGCAGATTCAGGATGGCAGCTTTGCCCGCGAATTTATCGCCGAAAACCAGAACGGCTGCGTGCAGTTCAATCGCCTGCGCGCCGGCGCCCGGGGCGAACTCATCGAGCAGGTCGGTGAACGGCTCCGCGGCATGATGGCCTGGCTGCATAAAAAACCGGCGGCCAAAGCCGCGCAATAACCCGGCGGGGCGAGAGCCGGACTGTCTTAAGGAGCAAACCATGGCGAAAGGTGCCGATCTGGTCTGGGCTTCGGTGCGAGCCGCGGGTGTGGATACCGTTTTCGGCTATCCCGGCGGCGCGGTGATTCCGCTCTACGATGCTCTCGAAGGCAGCGGCGTGCGGCATATTCTCACCCGGCATGAGCAGGGCGCGGTATTTGCCGCCGAGGGCTGGGCCCGCGCCTCGGGCCGCGCCGGCGTGGCCATCGCCACCAGCGGTCCCGGCGCCACCAACCTGGTCACCGGCATCGCCGACGCCAAAATGGATTCCGTGCCTTTGGTCTGCATCACCGGCCAGGTGCGCAGCAATCTCATCGGCACCGATGCCTTTCAGGAAATTGATGTCTTCGGCATGACCCTGCCGCTCACCAAATGGAGCTGCCTGGTGCGGCGGGTTGAGGAAATTCCCTCGGTCATGCGGCGGGCCTTTGAAATGGCCCAGTCCGGGCGCCCCGGCCCGGTGCTGGTGGATATTCCCGTTGATATTCTGAAAGCCATCACGACGGCCGAGCCGCCCACCCCCGATCAGTTTGTGATGCGGCCCTCGCCCGCCGCCGCGGCATTTCCCGCCGTGGCCCTGGCCGCGCTCCTGCGCGAGGCCAAAAAGCCGGTCGTGCTGGTCGGCGCCGGCGTCAAGCTGGCCGGCGCCGAAGCCGCGGCGCGCCGCCTGCTCGACAAGCTGCAAATGCCGGCCGGCATGACCGTGCACGGCCTGGGCGCCATTCCTCCCGATGCGGCCTATAACCTGGGCATGGTCGGCATGCACGGCACGCGCGCCGCCAACACCGCCCTGCACGAAACCGATCTGTTGCTGGTGCTGGGCGCGCGCCTGGATGACCGGGTGACCGGCGATCCCGAACGTTTCGCGCCCGCGGCCCGCATCGTGCATTTTGAAATTGACGCCGCGCAGCTCGACCGCGTCCGCCCCGCCCATCTGGCCATTGTGGGCGACCTGGCCGAACTGTTGCCGCGCTGGCTGCAGGTTCTGGATGAGGCTGGTTTGCCCGACTGGTCGGAATGGCGCGAACTGGCCTGCGGCCCCGAGCGGGCCGAGATGGAAGCCTCGGCCAAAGCCGTTCCCGCGCTGCAATTACTCGACGAGCTCTACGCGCTGTTGCCGCCCGAGCACCATGTTGTGGCTGACGTTGGCCAGCATCAGATGTGGGCCGCGCAGCGCTACCGCACCGCGCACTCGCGCGGCTTTATCAACTCCGGAGGCTTGGGTTCCATGGGCTTTGCCCTGCCCGCCGCCATCGGAGTGCAAGTGGCCCACCCCGCCAGCCGCGTGCTCTGCATTTCGGGCGACGGCGGCTTTCAGATGAACATTCAGGAGCTGGCCACCGTCCGCCGCTGCGGCCTGCCCCTCAAACTTTTGGTCGTGGATAACAAATATCTGGGCATGGTGCGGCAGTGGCAGCAGTTGTTTTACGACCGCAACTATGCCGAAACCGACCTCAGCGACAACCCCGATTTCGTCACCGTTGCCCGCGCCTACGGCATTGAGGCCGAGCGGCTGGGCCTGGATCCCTCCGCGCCGCATGGACTGCCGCGCCGGCGGGGCGATGTGCTGAAGCGCTTTATGGAATCCGATGAGGCCCGCCTGCTCGTCTTTGAATGTCCGCCCGAGGCCAATGTGTTTCCCATGGTGCCCTCCGGCGCCGCGCTCTCGGAAATGCTGCTGCAGGAAAAATGATTTTACCCGCGGCGGCCGGCGGCTTGCGGCCGGCCCGCCGCGCACAGGATATTTATGATTCCCTCCGCGGTTTCCCCATCCACGCCCGGCCGTGATCCGCGCCAGCCGCGGCTGTGCCGCTTCGAAATTCACTACCGCAACAGCCAAGGCACGCTCATGCGGCTGCTGACCACGGCCTCGCGCCGCGGCCTCGATTTTGAGCAGGTGCGGGCCGAGCCCCTGGCGGGCATCTCCGGCGCATCGGACGGCGCCGATTTATACCGCCTGGTCATCGCTCTCCGTGCCCACCCCAAACACATCGCCCAGATGTGCCGCGACTGGCGCAGCATTGTGGATACGGTCGAGGTGCGCCAGCCGGTGGAACTGGAGCCGGAATCCGCCGGTTAACGGCCAGCGCTGCGCCAATTGCCGGCGAGCGCCATGCGTGACCGCGGCATGATGCCCAGTAATTTGCAGACTCGCCGCGCCGCCGCCAGTAGCTTTTCCAGATCCACGCCGGTTTCAATGCCCGCGCCCTGCAGCATGTAAACCAAATCTTCGGTGGCCGCGTTCCCGGCCGCGCCGGGCGCGAAGGGACATCCGCCCAGGCCGGCGATGGAGCTGTCCACCACGGCCGCGCCGTCTTCCAGGCAGGCCCAGATATTGGCCAAAGCCTGGCCGCGGGTGTCATGAAAATGCAGCGCCAGCTTCTCCATCGGCACCCGTGCCGCGACCGTCGCCAGCATGCGCCGGGCTTCGAGCGGCGTGCCCGCGCCGATCGTGTCGCCGAGTGAAATTTCCTGGCAGCCCAGCGCATGCAGCCGGCCCGCCAGCTCCGCCACCCGGTCCGGATTCACCGCTCCCTCATAAGGACAGCCGAGGGCGCAGGAGATATACCCGCGCACGGAAACGGCGTCCGCTTGCGCCGCCTTCAGCACGGGCGCAAAGCGCTCCAGGCTTTCCGCGATCGAGCAGCCGATGTTGTGCTGGTTAAAGCTCTCGGAAGCCGCTGTAAAGACGGCGATCGCCCGCGCCCCGGCTGCCCGCGCGGCTTCATATCCGCGCAGGTTGGGCGCCAGCACCGGATAACTCACCCGCGGCCGCGGCGTCAGCCGTTGCAGCACCTGCTCCGTGCCGGCCATCTGCGGCACTCGCCGGGGAGAGACAAAACTGCCCGCTTCGATCGCCGTGAATCCCGCCTCCGCCAGCTCTTCAATCAGCTCCGCCCGCTGCTCGGGCGTGAGCCGCGCGGCTTCATTCTGCAGGCCGTCCCGCGGCCCGACTTCGACGATTCTGACTTTGGCCGGTAATGCCATGTTGGCACGCCCCAGAATACATAAAATGGAGAAAAAAGGCCGGGAGAGATCCCGGCCTTTACGCGATGCGGGGCTCACGAGTCCACTTTCAAATACTAAAGCCGTATTGCGTGGTCGCGTGGGAAGGCCGGGGTTACTTGTTAAGTACCAGCCCTCCGCCGTCGAATGATGTGGAGCGTATTCCTTTCTAGCTGACCGGAGCGGGCGGGGGAGCCAGCGGCACTTGCGCCGTCCAGCTTATGAATGTTGGCTGAACCGGCCGCCAGTCAGGCGGCAAGCTGGGCAAAGCCAGCGCCGAAAGATGGATCGCCGCCCTGGCCGCCGGGACGCGGTATTCCGATTGCTGTTGTTTCGGCCGCGGCTGGGGATGATGCCAGGCCGCGGGAGGCATGGGGTGGCCCCAGTGCCGGCGCATCCACATCATGCGCCGCATCCGCAGCATGCGCATCCGCTGCCGCGCCAGAAAGCGGTGAATCAATTTCCGCTGCGCCGGTGTCAGCACGGCCCGCGCTTTCCATAAGGCGTCGGCCCGCGCGATCCTGGCCTGGGTGCGCAACTGCCCGATGGCTTCCAGTTTCTGGTTCATGGCCTCCAGCGTGGCCTGATGAGCGGCAAAAGCCTGCCGCAGATCCAGCCGGGACAGTGCGATTTTTGCGCGCAGTTGAATCGCGCTCCGCCGGGCCGCGAAGCCGATGCTCCGCAGTTGGCTGATCTGCGCCGGGGTGAGTTGCAGCTTGGCCCGCAGCCAGGGCGCATGCAGCAGCATCAGCCAATGCCGTTCCAGCCCGCGATGAGCGCGCATTTTCATCGCGCGGCCGGCAAAACTCGGCCCGAATGCGGGGCGCGGCGCTTGCGCCGCCAGCCCCAGCGGCCAGAGCAGCAGCGCGCTGGTAAATAGGAGCATGCGGGATTGGATAGTACGCATAAGATTTCCTCTCGAAACTTTGGAATGATCGTGCCAGCCTGCATAACAGCCTGACGCCTTCATGATTCTCTAACGCGTATTCCGCCCTGTAGTTGCGGCCGCGTTCGCGATATTTACAGGCTTAACCAGAACCTTACATGCTTAACCGCGGACCCAATGCCCACGGATCGCGCGTGAAGCCTCAGTTCATCCACTTGCGGCCGCTCGGCCGGTCCCGCTGATTCATATAGACCTGAAACCGGCGCTGCATGCGCCGCCGGCGCCAGCGCTCGTACTGCTGTCCCAGCCCCAGTTGCGGCCAGCGCGTGCGCAGATATAAAAAGGCGAACAGCATGCCGCCCAGATGCGCCACATGGCTGACATCGTCGGTGCGCGGCCCGACCGCGAATAAAAATTCCAGGACGCCATAGGCCAGCACCAGCCATTTGGCCTTGATCGATACCGGCGGCAGAATCAAAAACACCGGCTGGTTGGGAAACATCATGCCGAAGGCCAGCAAGACTCCGAACACCGCCGCCGAGGCTCCGATGGTGGGAATGGCGATGCCGCGCTGCAAACCCCAGTGCAGGGCGATATCCACCAGCCCGCCGCCCACTCCGCTGATGAAATACAGCCGGTAAAACCGCGCCGTGCCCAGCGCCTCTTCCACCGCCACGCCGAACATCCACAGCCCCAGCATGTTGAAAAACAAATGCCAGAAATTGGCGTGAATGAATAAATAAGTAAACGGCTGCCAGAAGGCAAAATGCCGCACAACATCCAGCGGTGAGAGATAAAAAATCCGGAACGGAATGTCGTCCACCAGCGGCAGCCCCGCCTGCGCCAGCCATTCGAGCACAAACACGCCGCTCGTGATCAGGATCAGCAGCTTCACGCCGCGGGTAAAACCGGGCACGCTGAAGGTGTAGGTGGGCGTGGAGCGATTCGCCATGGCAGCCGGACCCTCCGCCGCGGCTGGCCTGCTCGCGCCGCCGCTCTCTTTACAGTATAAAGGGAGCCTCGGCGCGCCGCCGCTAGCGGCTGCGCGCCAGGCCTTTCAGATACCGGATCATCTTCGGCTTCGACCAGTCGTAGGCGCTGACGATCTTGCGCGCCACCCGCCCATCCGGCGCAATGATGTAAGTCTCCGGAATCTTGACCGTGCCGTAGCGGTGGGGAATGCGGGCGCCGGGGTCGCGGGCGGTGGTGAAATTCACCTTTTCCGCGCGCAGAAAATTGCGGTACGCGCTCCGGCTCTGGTCCTGCGAGATGGCCAGAATGCTCACCGGTTGGCCGCGCAGGGCCTGAT
Organism: Acidobacteriota bacterium; assembly: GCA_021804195.1. Next base: position 2,278 of record JAJZKJ010000028.1, on the reverse strand, counting down.
GCAGTTGTTCGAGCGACTGCGTCTCGGCGATGCAGGGCGGACACCAGGAGGCCCAGAAGTTCAGCACCAGCACCCGGCCCCGGTAGCTGGCCAGCGTGCGGATTTGTCCCCGCTCGGTGCGTACCTTGAAATCGGGCGCCCGCTGGCCCGGCCGCGCGCCCCGCGAGCAGCCGCTCAAGGCCAGCCCCGCGGTGAACAAAACCGCCAGCGCCAGCCCGCGCACCCGCGGGCTATGCAGTTTACAATCAGCTTCGCCGCTGTTTCGCATGGGTCGAAATCCGCAGTCAAAATCCAATCACTATTATGAATCCGCTGCAACAAAGTTAAATCCGTTTCCGTATGGAAGGTGGAGGAATCGAGCATGCATCTGCTGCCCCATATGCCTGCCTACGTCAACTGGAGCCTGTCGGCGCTGATGATCGCCTGGATCGTTACCGGCGTCTTTTTCCTGATCGGCATGCTGCGCGCCAACCGTATCAGCTCGCGCGAAGCTGGAGCGGCCCGGCTGCTGGACGCGCTTTTGCTCTGGGGCGGTTATTACGTGCTCATGGTGCCGCTGGTTCCCTGGGCGGCTCTCAACCGCCGCTTCGCGCCGGTGATCCTGGCTCCGCTGGCCGCTGGGGTGGCGATTCTCGGTTTGATCCTGGCCTGCTTCTCGCGCTTTTTCCTCGGCCGTTACTGGAGCGGAACCGTGGCGCTCAAGCAGGACCACAAGCTGATCCAGAACGGGCCCTATCGCTTCGTCCGTCATCCGCTTTATTCCGGACTGATCCTGGCGGTCTTCGGCACTGCCTGCGCCTTCGGCGTCTGGCATCGCCTGCTCGGCGCGGGGCTTCTGTTCGCCTGTTTTCTCCGCCGCGCGTTTAAGGAAGACCGGCTCATGCAGTCGCGCTTCGGCGCCGAATTTGACGCCTGGCGCCGCCGCACCGGCCAGATCGTGCCCGGCATTGGGTAAGGGTTTTATTGGATAATCTCGCGGCGCGCATCGGCTCCGGCATTTACATCCCGCGGGCGGTAGCTTTCGGGCTTGAGGTAAATCAGAAATTCCGTCCCATGCCCCGGCTCTGAACTCACCTCGATCATGCCCTCCCATTGCCGCACGATGTTATATACCGTGGCCAATCCCAGCCCGGTGCCCTTGCCGGCTTTGGTGGTGAAAAAGGGCTCAAAAATATGCTCGCGCGTTGCCTTGTCCATACCGGTGCCGGTATCGGCCAGCCGCAGCTTCGCCCAGCCGGCGGCGGAGGCGGGCAGATGTTCGGGGCATTGCTCCGCTGGCAGGCATTGGAGTTCGATCATGAACTGGCCTCCCTGGGGCATGGCGTCGCGGGCATTGACGGCCAGGTTCATCATGACCTGCTCCAGTTGGCTGGGGTTGAGATGGGTATGGACCGGCTCTTCCGGCAAAGCGCATTGCAGCCGGATATTGCGGCCCAGCGCCTGGCTCAGCATGGGAATCATTTCTTGAATGGTCTGTTTCATTTCCAGCCAGTACTGCCGGCCGGGATCGGGCCGGCTGAAGCTGAGCAGTTGCTGGGTCAGGGCGGAGGCGCGTTCGGTGGTTTCGGTAATCAGCCGCAGCGAACGGTGCAGTTTTTCCGCTTCCGCCGTTTGGCGCCGGGCCATTTCGGCGTACCCCGAGATGACCGTCATCAGGTTATTGAAATCGTGGGCGATTGAGGCCACCAGCCGCCCCACGCATTCCATTTTCTGCGCCTGCTGATATTGCATTTCCAGCCGGTGATAGGCGGTTAAATCAATCGCCACGCCCTCGATCACGGGTCCCACTCCCGGCTGAATTCTGCGGTTCAGGTTCGCCAGCAGCACGATCGGCTCGCCCTGGCGGTTGCGCAATTGCATTCGGACATGATGCAGCGCCGCTTCATGCTCCAGTTTTTTAATCAGATCCCTTCGCGCTTCGGGATGGAGATGAATGTCCCAGGCCGAAATCGCCCGCACTTGCTCCGCCGATTCATAGCCCAGCATATGGGCAAAGGCCAGGTTGCAATCCAGAATCGCTCCTTCCGGCGTGGAGGTGATGACCGCCGTCAGCGTGTTGTCCAGAATGCGCTGCAGGCGCTGTCCCATATCCTCAATGCGCTCCTGGGCATTTTCCAGCTCAATGTTTTTTTCCAGCAGTTCGGCGGTGTTTTCCTGAATCTTGTTTTCCAGTCCGGCGCTGTAGCCCCGCAGTTTTTGATAGAGCTGGCGCATTTCCAGCAAGTTCGCGGTGCGCAGCAGCACTTCCTGGGCATTCCAGCGGCTTGGTTAAAAAATC
>JAJZKJ010000027.1 GCA_021804195.1 Acidobacteriota bacterium | reverse complement strand
GTTTCCAGCCTCGCGTTGGGTGGTTGGTGACAACATTCGCAAGACGCCCGGCCTGCGCACATGAAATGGCGGCAATGCCACAACGTGCTCCGGGGCATGAGAATACAATGGCTATATGAAGGCGTTTTGCACGAGGGTGATGTGATTGACGACGTGTACACCGATGGGCCGCACGTTTTCCTAATTCGCGAAGGCGACGAGGAGCGTGTGTGGCGTGGTGCGCAGTTATATTCGGACATCGTCATGGAGGAGTGGGATCCAAAGCTCTACTCGGAGCGCAAGCGCGCGGCCCTGGAAAAGGGCAGACGCCGAACATCTCACATCGTCCGCAAGCGCAGCGGCAGCAGAAACCGTTGGTCGGTAGATTAGAATAATCGTGCGGGTGGGGCGACCACCCGCACCAAGCAACAGGAGGCAATCATGGACGAGGCATCAATAAAGGCGGCGGCAGAGGCCGCAGTGCAGCAGCAGCAGGATTTGATCCCCGCGGGCGTTGATCCTGGCGAACTGATCCGGGCGGAGATCCGCCGACAGATTACCAATCTTGCCGAGGCGATTCCCGGTGCCACCAACGAAGATGCGGCGGCCTTCATGGTGGAGGGCATCTTGGTTGAGTTTCCCATCGGGAAATTCGTGCCAAATCCAGCGCCGGGGGTGAAGGCATGACCGAGATCACGGTTAAGGTTCCAGAACTGGAGCGCGATCCAGAACCGGAGGAGGAGCCGGAGCGCGAGCATGAGACGCCGGTATCATCCGAGCATCACATGCTGCACGCCGCCGAGCGTGATGTGCACCTGGCAGAGCACGAAGCCTGGCGCATCGAACATGAGGCGCAACACGAACGCGAGAGAAAAGAACGCGAAACATTAGCGGCGGCAACCGTGGCGGAAGCCGTGGTGGAGTCCGCCGCAATCGCTGAGGCCGTGGCGGAGGAGGCTCAGGAAGAAGCCGTGGAGGAGATCGTTCCTGAAGTCGTCGCCGCCGCGGTCGAGGAGGCAGTCGAAGAGACGGTCGAGGAGGAGGTCGAGGCGCCAGCGGAAACCGAGCCGGTCGAGGTGATTTCGCGCGTCGCTGAGCCTGAGAAGAAGAGTTATCGGAAGTGGTGGAAGTGATTGCTGAGGAACTGCCAAAGCTCGAGCCGCTGGTGCCTGGCGATCCGGCAGACGTCAAGAAGGTTAAGGAGCCGAAGTCCGATGGAATCCTCGACGGTCCGGTAAAGCGCACCGCGAAACGAAAGGAGAAGGTCGAGGCGAATCCGGAGGAAGCAGAGGCCAAGGCGATTCGGATCCGCGACGCCAACCGGCGCAGGCGGCTGATCTCTGCCGTTCCAAAGCGCGACTCGCGCGCAGAACGCCTGGCAGCGCACCAGGAAACGCTGCGGCGCGACTTCAACCCGCTGGTGGTTAAGGCGGGCGTACTCATCACCGGGATGCCAGCATTTGTCGTGTGGGAAGGAGGCGACCCCCTGGCGCCGCTCACGCCGACCGGACAATCCCTGGCACTACCAAGCGATGCCGTCGCGCAGGTGGCGGAGGCAGTAGCGCGGCTCGAGGAGACTCCCTCGGGGTACAAAGCGCTTCAGAAACTGGACGGGCTGCTGGTATGGATCCTTGTCGGATCTGCGATTGTTGCCATTGCAACGCATGTGGTCTCCTTGATAGTGCTGCGCCGTAGTTTTGCCGCGCAAATGGCAGCGGCGCAGGCCAAGGCGGCCGCTGCAACTCCGACAGCGCAGTGACCGATGCCGACCCCTGGCAACTGCTGCCAGCATTGTCAGACGCGGAATATGCCAATCTCAAGGCAGACATCGCTGCGCATGGGGTGCGCGTGCCCATTGTTAAAGATGGCTCTACCGGCGCCACTATTGATGGGCACCATCGGCTGAAGGCAGTTGCCGAGTTGCGCGAGGAGGGCATCGCCGTGAAACCGCTGGTGGACGTGCGAAGGTTCGAAGACGACGAGGACCGGGTAGGATTCGTGGTGTCGAGCAACCTTTTCCGCCGTCATCTCACCAGGGAACAGCGGGTCGAGGTGGTGGCCTCCCTGCGGGCGCGCGGCTGGTCCCTGCGGCGCATAGGGCAGGCACTTGGGGTGGACCACACCACGGTACGCGGCGACGTTTCACAAGTTGGTATTTCCACTCCTGTGCCTATCGTGGGGAAGGATGGGAAGAGCTACCGTCCGCAGCGCCCGCGGGTGGCGCCCTCGATCATAGTCGGGTCACCGCGTGATGAGGCGCGCGCCAGAGCGGCGCTCGAGACCTTGGGCGAAGAGGCACCCGGCAGGCTCCTGGCGCTCAACGTGGCAGAGAGCCGAGCGCGGGATGCCTTCATGATGCGGCGCCGCAGCGTGGATGTGCCTGAGCGGCAGGGTGGGCGGAATTATGAGATTCGCCACAGCGACCTGCGCGAGGTCTGGAAGGACATCCCTGATGGATCGATTGACGCCGTCGTGACCGACCCTCCCTATGATCTCGCAGGGGTGCCGTTGTTTGCGGATCTGGCGCGCCTGGCTGCGCGCGTTCTTAAGCCGGGCAGGCTGGCGGCAGTTTATTGTGGGCACCTATCGTTGCCAGAGGAGATGGATCTCCTCAAGGAGGGTGGACTCACCTATGCCTGGCATGGTGTCAACGTCCTCCCTGGGAAGCATACAAAGGTTCACGTCCGGCAGATAAATGGCAGGCATCGCTCTATTCTCCTTTATAGTGCAGGCAAGTATGAGCCGCGCAAGTGGATCCACGATATGTACATTGCTTCGACACAGGAGGGAAACACGGCTGCCGAATTCCGTCCGCTCCACCCTTGGCAGCAGTCAGTCGACGGCATGGCGCATTGGGTCGATATGGTGTCCGAACCCGGCGAGACAGTATTCGATCCCTTTGTCGGATCTGGTACTACGGGCGTCGCTGCCCTCACTACCGGGCGCAACTTCCTGGGCGGCGACCTCGACCCGGGTTGCGTCGAAACCACGCGGCTGCGGCTCGAAGAGTTGGCGCAGTGAAACAAATCACCATCGCCTCTGACGAGGTGGTGTCCATCATAGGGCAGCGCGGTACGGGCAAGACGACCGTAGCGACCGCAATCCACCACACGCTGGTGGCGAGTTGTCCCTACCCGGAGATTGGGCTGATCCTGAGCACCAAGGAAGATCCCAACGACCTCGCGATGTGGCGGAAGGCTGGGTACGTCGAAGTAAAGCCAAACCGCCTCCGCAGCGATTCTGACAACCGGCTACTCGTGGTGCGATGCCTGGCGCAGAAGGGCCTCACCAAGTGGGAGGTTGCGCAGCGAGTAATCCAGTGGTGCTATGACAGGTGCAACGTCGAGATCCTTATCGACGAGTTCAAGCAAGTCTGCCCGACCGCCCGGACGCCTGGCGAGGCGCTCGATCAGGCATTCGGGCAAGGCCGCGGGCGCAACATTGGCATCATCGGATGCACCCAAGAGCCAGTAAACATTCCGCGGCAGCTTATATCACAAGCGCAGCACGCTCTGCTCATGAGGTGCCCGTTCGTGAACGATGAAAAGATGCTGCAGGAGATGTGTCGCCAGTACAAGGGCGACCTGCCGGACGCCCACGGCTTCTGGTGGGGAGACCTCGTCGGAGGAGCGGCCTGGACCTACTATCCAGACTTCTCGAAGTTCCCCCTTGTCATTCGGTGACCTGCAGGGTATATACTCTTATCCATCGCGTCGCCCGCGCAGGTATTTGAATCTCGCAGGAGGCAACGCTTAATGCTTCGGAACATGGCAGAACACTTTGTCGTCATCGGCGCATACGCCCTGGCGTTCATCATTTCACTGAAGCTATTGTTTGGCTTCGTCTCATCGCTAAAGTTGCCATTCATTTCACCGGTAGCCTCCGTGGGCGCCGCAGTAGTGAGCCTCGGCTAAGATGAGCAGCAAAACAGTGGCACAGCCAAACGCATCCACCAGCGCCGCGCCCGGCACACCAGCAGCCCTTTCCGCCGAGTGCCTTCCCTGGCTCACTCTGGCGCGGGACACACCAGAGATCGTTCTCGTCGGCACCATCACCGGACCAACCGCGGGCGGCAGTCTCGCCAACACAGTTTGGCAGTCAGACATACCCAAAGTTTCACGGTGGGCGTCTGAATTCGACCTCTTCATTCAGGAAGAGATCGCGGTCACGGTGCCAGCGGGTGGCGGTTTCACTCCCTCGAGGCTGTTCCCATTCAATAGCGTGCTGGTGAAACTAAAATTCGGAGGCGCGACGTACTTCGACTTCATCTCTGCCCACGAATTTTATCTGGATGAGATCACCAACCGCGTGAACCGCGACCCCTCCTACAGGGGAATTGGAGACGCCTCCAACTCTGGCGGAGTCTCGCAGTATCAGGATGACGGAGGTTCGCAATTCGACCTCGGCGGCCTGACACCAGGCGTCGCGGTGAACAACACCACCACCGCTTCCACCACGACAAACTACACGGTGACCTACCGGGTGAAGATCCAGCTCCAGCGCTTCCGGGACAACTGCATAGGGATGATCCCGCTCGGAGATCCTGGCAACCGGCCCGCTGTATCCGTGCAGTTGGCTCCGATTGTTGGCGCGCGCGAGGACCAGTCTCCGCTGCAGGATACTGGCGGGGCTGGCGGAGCAACCTTTGGCGTGACAGCGCAGACCGTAGGGTCCGTGCAGGTCATCAACGTCATCCGATCGAAGGCGATCGACACGCTCGAGCCTGGGCAGACGGCGACCCCGCCCACGGTCGGATATGCGCTGTTCGTAAACCAGAAGGACACGACCATTGGCAGTGCCAACTCCCTCACCCCAGTGTGGATGCAGGAGAACGGTATCTACCTCAAGGTCAACGTCCTCACCCTGGCGGCCAACAGCCTGGTGCGGAACAACTACTTCTCCGTGTGGGACGACGAGTCTCAGAAAACAGCGCGCTCGGAGTATGATGCGAGCATCAACAACTTTGCGGATAAGTTCCGCGACTATCAGGCGCGATACGGACGCTATCTGCCCTTCGGCGTGGACGTGGTGGACAATGTGGGAGGCGAGGATCCCAACGATCCAATGCTTACACCCTACGACGCCCTCATGACCGATTCGGTGCCGTTGGCGGCGATTTGGGATCTTATGCCCACCCCCAACATGCAAATCGTCACTCGCCTCCCTAGCGGCACCGCGACGACTGCATTCACAGGAATCTCGACCTGCTCCTTCACGCTGCAGGAAGCGACCTACTGAGATGTTTGGCGCCATAGTCGCGGTCACAGGCGCTCTCGTGGCGTTCGGAGGCATCACCGGGCGGCTGGCAGCAATGCTAGCTGCCCTGGTGGACTCCTCGGCCCTGACGAGTTCTGGCACCGCCGACGGCATTCCAAAGGCAATCGCCACCCCCTACGTTGGACCCGGTTCGGTTGGAGGCAAGTCCGGACAGACATTGCAGGGCAAGATGGTAAACGGCATTCTCGAGCAGAAACAGCCAAAGAGCGGCGTGACGATCATCAACGGCAAAAGCTACGGAGTCATCGGATGACACCAATCCTCCTTCTCTTCGGCCTGGTGCTGGTGATTGCGCTGATCCGCAGCCACAGCAATATCCTGGCTAATTTCGGAGGCGCGATGGCTGGAACCAAGGTGCTGCCGTGAAAATCGCATACGGACATACCAGCACCGCTAGCGGCACAGGCTCGACCGCATCCAAGACGCCCTCGAGCGGCATCACAGGCGCTGCCAAAACCGCCTCGAGCGCCAAGGGGTCGACTATCTTTGGCATCCCATCGTGGATTGTCATTGTCGGATCTGTCCTCGCCCTGGCAGGAGCAGCGGCAGCGTTCCCACCTGTGCGGACGCCTGTAATCATGCTCGGAGTCGCGGCCCTGATTTATCAGCTATATAGTCTCATCGGAGGGTAACATGACAGGCATCATCGGTCTTATCGCATCCGGCATCACCGGAGTCATCCTGGCGAGCATCATCTTTCAAATGTTGCAGCACGGAAACGCATCCACAGGCATCCTGGGGGCGTTCTTTACCGGGATAGGTAACATCGTAAAGACACTGTTCGTCGGCAAGGCTGGAACGGCAGCCTGACCATGAACCTCCGCGCGCAAATCGCGCAAAGCATCAAGGGAGATGTTCCCGTCGTCGTGCGTCGGCACCCTGCGAATTATGGATCCACGTCACGCAACAGGGACGAGATCGTACGCCAAAGCGCACCCATCCTTAACCCAAAGCGCCTTCTGTACTTCTACGCCGAACCATCGCTGCGCACCGTCATCGTGCGGCAGTCATCGCCCACCGCAGCGCGGCAGACGCAGGTCACTCCCTCCGCTGGCTCCAATCCAGCACAAGTTAGTCTGCCTAGCGCAGGCGTGCAGGTCTGGAAATGACGAACTTTGAGGAGATGTGGCACGACCACCGAACCGTGATTCTCATTATTGGGGGTGGAACGCTCGCGTTCCTGGTCGTGTACATGTTTCTTAGCAAGGGCAAATCGTCCTCTTCATCCTCCTCGTCCGGCGCAATGCCACAGCAAATCATGGTTCCGACCTCAACCGGCAGCAGCAAGGCGCCCACGGTTTACGTGACGGTTAACCGGCGCTCGCGGCGCGTGACCAGCAGCGGCCCGGCTCCCACCAGCCCAATCAGTAAGACAGTCCCGGTCAATCCCCCGACCACAACGGTAAAGACGCCGACTGGCACGACCTATACTCCGACCTATGCCGCGCAGTTGCAGGCGCAGGCGCAGAGCAGCCTTTACCGGAGTTTGTCGGCATCCTCCCTCGCACACTGGAACAGCGTTGCTCAATCTCAGGGATTGGGCGTTGCGCTCAATGGCATCAAAAACAGTCCCGAGGCCATCATCCAGAGCTGGTATCACAGTTACCTGCATCGGAAGGCAGGCGCAACCGGCCTGAGCCATTGGGGCAGCCTGATAGCGGCTGACCACGGAAACATAGCGCCTGTATTCGCCAACTTTTCAAAGTCTCCCGAGTTCATCAAAAAGAACGGATAGTATGGCGATCAATTCCGCCTATCCAAACAAACTTTACACTCCGGTGCAGTTAGCGCAGTTGGCGTACAACGCTGGCTTTCGCGGAGAGGGATTGATCAACGCCGTCGCCGTGGCTATGGCGGAGTCCAGCGGCAACAGCGCTGCTTACCTCCAAGACGCGCCCGGCAGCGTGGACCGCGGCCTCTGGCAGATAAACAGCTACTGGCACCCCTCGGTGACAAACGCGATGGCGTATAACCCCGCTCAGAATGCCGCAGCAGCCTATCAAATCAGCAATGGCGGCACTAACTGGAATCCCTGGTCAACGTGGCAGAATGGCGCCGCCAAGGCCAACCTACCGACAGCGACCGCGGCCGTGACGAGCCTGGCGAAGTCCGGGTACAAGGTCGGCCTTCCCACTGGCAGCACCAAGGGAACGTCGTCGATGTCGTCCAAGACCTCTACCAAGACCTCGAGCGCCTCCGCGAGCGCCACCACCAAGATCCTGATGGCGCTTAATAACTCGCTCAATCCCAACGGCGGCATCTTCAACCTAACCGGAATAGGAGCCGCAGGTCTTTTCCGTGTAGGTATCGCCCTCTTCGGCTTCGCACTTATCGTTATTGGTATTATCATCATGTCGAGGCCAATGGCTCGTCGAATTCCGGTTGTGAGCCATTCGCTGGCCGCGGCGCAAGCAATAGGAGCAGCGTAATGGGAACGACAGCGCCATCGGTGCAGATCACTCGACAGGTTCGGCACAAGTACAGGGGCGACTGGTTGCCATCAGCGGTTCAGGTTCCAGCATATGTGGACGGAACCGGCAACACGCCGGTCCTTAGCGCGCGCGACCAGCGCGGCCTCTATTCGATCCAGGCAGATCCGAATAATACATACAATATCGAACTTACTGGCCCCAAGTCGCCGTGGGGACAGGGAACCGTCCTCCTGCCTGGCGCTGTCGCCGAGCTGGAGGGATTCACCGGGCGCATGTGGGCGACCGCGGATCCGACGGCGACCGCGCCGCAGGTACTCCGCGTTACCGAACTTGACGCCGACGTGGAGCAGGTAAACAGCTAATGCCAATAACCAATCCACCCACAATTCACGCGCGCCAATCTAATCAGATAGGCGTGGAGTTTGTGGGATCCAGCGCGGCCGCGGGCGAGTCCTATCTCGTGGCGTCCGCTGACCACATACACGCGCTGGGAACTGCGCTCTTTACTACAACCGGATTTGGACTTGCTGTGGTTGCGAACGGCGCGGACGCTTCCGAAGACTTTGGTCTATCCACGTTGCCTGATCTGCCAGAACTGTCAGAGTGGACACTGGAATTTGCGTACTACGCCCCGGCGGTGCTCACCAGCATGGGCTTCTGGCAAAACCCTGCAGGAGTGGCAACGCCGCAACCGGCTGGCACGACGCCTTATTTGGGAATGTACTGCTCTGTTGTCGGGTCCGCCCAAACGCTTGCGGTGGTTTTTCCGGACGGCAGCACAGTTGACCTGCCAGCGAGTTTCCCAACTCCGCTACCTGCAACATGGCTTGCGATAACCTGTGATGGGCTCAGCACCAGGGTGTACAACGGCGGAACACTGCTGGCAACAAAACCGCCGTACACAATTCCTGCTGGCATGATGCTTGCCAGCAACTCACAATACACGAGTTCGACATCCAATCCAACGATAACGCTGGACGAGATCCGTTTATCCACGATTGCGAGATACGTCGGTCTTACCTGTCCAGTGCCGCAGGAACCGTTTAACGCCGACCAGGACACCCTGGGACTCTGGCACCTCGACAATGGCGGATTGACGCAGCTCGCACATTGGTATGTCGGCAGCGCATCGTCGCTTGCGCCCGGCACCGGAATTGCAGTGCCTGAGAATACCTGGCAGTGGGAACCTGCCATTGAGGATGATTCCTCGGGAAATGGACGACCGATGGGTGTTTATGGATACCTCAGCTCCGGAAATGCAGACGTGATCGTATCGGGAATCGTGTCTCCGATGTCCGGCAGCTCCACGAACGGTGTAGGCAAGGCCTTTGCGGTTACGTCTATCAACAACGCGACTGGCCCTCTCAACATCACTGCTGGCGGTGCGGTGCTGCCTGTGTCGAACGGCAACCTGAACGTGAAGGGCACCCTGGGAAGCACATATGAAACAGAGATCGCAACGACCACTGCAACCACAGTGTTGTCTGTTACACCGTCTGGATCTGGTCTGTACACGGCATATGTGTACTTCCGCGTGGTCACTGCTGCTACAGATGTCACCATCACAGCTACCAGCACCGATGCCACAGGAGCGCAAACCTTTACACTGCTTCCCCTGACCAGTGAGGCGGTAGGAAGTTATACAATCACGCCTGTCACCTTTGCCTGCGTCGGCGGTGACACCATTGACGTAATCGTCACTGCTGGAACAGCTAGCCAGGTATATGTGTCCGCAATGGTGGAGGGATAACATTGGGTACGATACTTTCTCCTGCTCCTGTAGGACCAGCAGGTGCTGCTGGCGCTCCAGGTGCACCCGCACCGATGTTTGGCACCGTCACGCGGGTTTACCAGGCTGCGGCTACTGCGCAGTCGATAGCAAGTGCTACAGCAACCACTGTCGTGTTGGACACGGTTGACTTTGATCCCCAGGGGAATTTTGACGTAAGCACGTACACGTACACAGCGCCGTCTGCAGGATACTACGTGATAATCGCAAATCTGCAATACAAAAATGGTGCCATTTCGCCAGGTACCTCTTCAAATGCGTTCGTAGCTATTCTTAATAATGGGACCCAAATTTCACTGTCGGGAAACTTTACCATGTCTTCAAGTTACAACGGTAAAGGAGTCTCTGCAATGGTATTACTTGCCGCAGGAGACAAGATAACGCTACAGACTGAGCAGTACAGCGGTGCGGCCCAGCCATTAAATGGCGAACCCCAAACATGGATGTCTGTCGCCAAACTGGGAGACACTTCCGGATCACTGGCAACCCAACCCGCAGCACCAACCACTCAGGCCGTGGTATCGGGGACTGTCTATCAGAATACCAACGCATACAACATTGTGATCACGGTGCCTGTAAGCTGGTCAGCCGCGGGAACATGGCAGTTTGCGTTAGGACCAACCTCAGCACCGGGTGCGTGGGGTGGTGCCGCTACTGGCGCCATCGGCACAGACAACTTAACACTCATTGTCCCGGCAGGCTGGTATTGGTCTCTGACGATTACCGGTACGGCAACGATAGGCACAGCATCTGTGAGAGGAGAATGAACACGCCATGATCTTTCCATTCGATCTTCTCAACTCGACGATGGGCGTCAGTCGCGTCCACGCTGCCATTATTGGCGGGGTGCTGGGCGCCCTGGCTACTGCCGTGGTATTCTGGATTTTCGAACGGCTCCGCCGCGAATGGCGGAAGCGCAGCATGGCAATTATCAAAGGAGCGAGGTTATGAAGATTCCGGAGTTTCTAAGGATGCCCAGTTTTTGGGTATCCCTCGTATCGGCTGCGTTTGTGATCGCACACGGCGCGGGCGTCACGCTCTCGAGCGGTGAGGAGTATGCTCTCATTGCTGGCATAGGCTCCGCGTTCGCCATCGCCCACGCGGTAGCTACCAGCGGATCCAATGCCAACAAGGCTACAAAGCCATGAAGTTAGGAGCAATAGTCTGGAATGCGTTTATTGCACTGGCCGCGCCAGTTGGCCTCGCCGCCCTCGTCGCCTTCGGTGCCATCATGGGAATATGGGCCGCCCATCAACTCGGTTATTCAAACTAGGAAAGGAAACACTATGACAGAAGCAGACCAGAACGAAGCCGCAGAGACGGTCGAGGAGCCAAAAGCAGAGGCGGTCGAGGACGAGCCGGAGCGCTTTCTGGCCGCGCCAGTTGGCCTCGCCGCCCTCGTCGCCTTCGGTGCCATCATGGGAATATGGGCCGCCCAATGGGCCGCCCATCAACTCGGTTATTCAAACTAGGAAAGGAAACACTATGACAGAAGCAGACCAGAACGAAGCCGCAGAGACGGTCGAGGAGCCAAAAGCAGAGGCGGTCGAGGACGAGCCGGAGCGCTTTGTCGAAGAGGCCGAGTCCACCGTGTCCGAACTGCTGGCAGAGGGCGTAGCCCTGGCGCGCAAAGCGCTGGACGGTGTGGAGCGCCCACGCTCACTCGAGGACGCGGTTCGCCATCTCGTCAACACTTTGGAGGAGGTCGCCAAGCATGGCTAGTCGAACATTCACCAACAGCCAAACCGGAGTCGTCACCGCGGCTCCAAACGTGAACGCCAGCCCCACAATCCTTTCCTATTGGCACTTCGCAATCTTCGGAGCAATAGGCGGCCTTATGGTTGGTCTCGGCGTGCTTCTCGCTCTGGCGATTTCACATCACCTTTAGTCACGATGGCAACGATTGAGGATGGCAGAATCAAGTGGTATCGGCAGCGTCACCACGGCCCGGTTTGGCTGTTGGTGAATGTTCGACTAGCCATGCTTGGCGACCTCCTCCAAA
>JAJZKJ010000026.1 GCA_021804195.1 Acidobacteriota bacterium | reverse complement strand
GAGACACTATTGGCGGTCACCGTTAAATGTCCCATCACGGTCGTGTTCAACAACACGTCATAACTGCGGCCGGAGTTATCCGATTACCTGCACGGGACAAAGCTCAACCAACTATTCAATTACCTATGTGCAGGGAACATTGCAAGTGGTTTATCTGGTGGGCGCTTGTCCGACGCAGCAAGGGCAGGACGATCAGGACCACAACCATCCCCTCCTGAGCCATTCGATCCTGTCCCCGATTCAGGCGGACGGCTCAAGCCAGTTTGACGGCCGCGGCGATTTGCCGGTGCGTTTCCGGGTCTGTGACGTAAATGGCAACTCCATCGGATCGAATACGGTTGAATCCGATCACGATGGCGGTTCTGCGGGCAGCGGGGACACGGCGTCCACGGTCAGCCCGGTGGTGACCGCGTTCGTATCGCTGAAAGGACCCCAGCCAACGAGCCGGGGGCGAGGCGACGACCAGGGATGGCATTTCCATGGGCGTGATCAGAACCAATCAGCGGCGCTGCCCAATGCGCATGGTTTCTGGCAATTCAACCTCAACCTGCGGCCGCTGGCGGCGGGAACCTACAATTACCTGATCACGCTGAATGACGGCACGACCATCCCCTTCAGCTTCGCGATTCGATCCGGAGATGACGATCATTCCGGGCACGGGCACTAGAACCTGTTTGATCAATGGTGGAATGGGGCGTGCCGGCAATCGGCGCGCCCATTTTTTTTTGCGCGATGTCCACGTGATTCAATTTGTCCCGGGGAACTGCGGGCTTCATGCGACAATATAGATTCGCCTGGCCGGGAGCGCGCTTGACTCCGCCAGGACATAACCTCCCGGCCTCGGCCGGAATCCCATTCATCGGAGTAGGGGCAGCATGGCATTTTCAGCCACTCAAATGCGTCCGGGCATGGTGATTATCCATGACAAGGACCTGCATTCGGTTTTCAGCATCACTCAACGCACGCCCGGCAATCTGCGCGCCTTTGTGCAGGCCAAATTGCGCAACCTGCGCACCGGCGCCATGATGGAGCACCGCTTCCGCTCGGAAGATAAAATCGAGCGCGCCGTGCTGGATGAGACCGAGATGGAGTATTTGTACCAGGACGGCAGCGATTATCACTTCATGAACACCGAAACCTACGATCAGGTTCATCTGTCGGCCGAGACCCTGGGCGATGCTGTCAATTACTTAACCCCCAATCTGCATATCCAGGTCGCCTTCCACGAAGGCCGGCCGGTTTCCGTGGATCTGCCGGCCACGGTGGATATGGAGGTGATTGAAACCGAACCCAGCTTGAAGGGCGCCACGGTTTCCAACGTCACCAAGCCCGCCAAAATGGAAACCGGGCTGGTGGTGCAGGTGCCGCCATTCATCGGCAACGGCGAAAAAATCCGCATTGACACCGCCGAAGGCAAATACCTGGAGCGGGTAAAGTAGGCCTTCTGAATTCTGATTCCTGATTCTTTATGTCCCTTTGCGGGCAATCGTGGCTGGGTTGGCGGCGCGGCACAGCCGCCGGAAATTCATTTCAAGCCACTGATCCCGCTGCCGGCCTGCCGCTGGAGCCGGTTTTTCATGGCGCCACGCTGGCGGAAGCCGATGCGGCGGCCGAGTTGGCCGGCCGGGCCAGCATGCCGTATGCTCGCCTGGCGCCCGCCCGCCGGGCTGAATTTCTGCGCGCGGCAGCGGATGCCATCGAAGCCCTGGGCGCGCCGCTGCTCGAACGCGCCCGCCGGGAAACCGGCCTGACCGAGGCCCGCCTGACCGGCGAACGGGCCCGCACCTGCGCGCAACTGCGGATGTTTGCCGCCATTGCCGCCGAGGGAAGTTGGGTGGATGCGCGCATTGACCATGGCGACCCGCGCCGTCAGCCGCCCAAACCCGACCTGCGCTCCCTGCGCGCTCCCATTGGCCCGGTGCTGGTCTTCAGTCCGGCAAATTTTCCCCTGGCCTATTCGGTGGCCGGCGGCGATACCGCTTCAGCTCTGGCTGCCGGCAATCCCGTCGTCACCGTGGCCCATTACGCCCACCCCGGCACTGCGGAATTCGTCGCCGGCGCGGTCATCCAGGCCGCGCAAAAAACCGGAATGCCGGAAGGTGTTTTTTCCATGCTGCTGGCGAGCGATGGTTCCGTGGGCGAGCGCCTGGCGCGCGATCCGCGGATCAAGGCCGGCGCCTTTACCGGTTCCTTCGCCGGCGGCGCGGCGCTGCATCGGCTGGCCCAGTCGCGGCCCGATCCGATTCCGTTTTTCGCCGAAATGGGCAGCCTGAATCCGGTGTTTCTGTTTCCCGGGGCCCTGGCCGAGCGCGGACCGGCGCTGGCCGAAACCCTGGCGCAATCGGTGCTGCTGGCGGCGGGGCAGTTCTGCACCAGCCCCGGCTTGCTGTTAGTTCCGGAAGGCGAGGCCGGCGATCGCTGGATCGAGCTTCTGGTGCGGCATCTGACCGCCGCGCCCGCCGGCGTCATGCTGCATGCGGGCATCTGGCGGAATTACGTGCGGCAACTGGACGAGCGTGCGCGCGCGCCGCAACTACAATGCCGGTTGCGCTCCGGCCAGCCGGAGCCGGGCCGGGCGCCGGCCGCGGTGTTTGAAACCTCGGCCGCGGCATTTCTGGCCCATCCTGAATGGCAGCATGAAATCTTCGGCCCGGCCTTTCTCATCGTCCGCTACAGTGCGCCCGCGCAACTGCATGAGATTGGCGCCGCGCTCGCCGGCTCGCTGACCGCGGCTTTGTGGGCTGCCGCCGCCGAGCAGAGCGATATCCGCGAACTGGCGGAAGCCCTGGCCTGGCGCGCCGGCCGTCTGATTTTTAACGGCGTGCCCACCGGCCTGGAGGTCGGCCCGGCCACCGTGCATGGCGGACCCTGGCCGGCCGCGAGCGACCCGCGCTTCACCTCCGTCGGCGGCCGCGCCCTCGAGCGCTTTACCCGCCTGGCCGCCTGGCAGGATTTCCCCGATTCTCTGCTTCCGGAAGAATTACAGGAAGCCAACCCGCGGCAAATTCCTCGCCTGGTGGATGGCCGGCGCATGGGCGGAGAGTAAACACCAGGCTTTCTGGTTTAACTGATAATCAAACTATGACCTCCGAAGCGCAGTTTTTTGAGCGCCAGTTTGGCGTGACCGCGGCCGACCTGGCCCGTTATCTGGGCGCGGCGCTCGAACGCGGCGGCGACTACGCCGATCTTTATTTCGAATACCAGACCAGCTCTTCGCTGCTGCTCGATGAAAGCCTGGTGAAGTCGGCGACCCAGGGCATTTCGGTGGGGGTGGGGATTCGCGTGCTCTCCGGCGAGCGCACCGGTTACGCCTACACCGACGACCTGGCGCCCGAGAAAATCCTCCACGCCGCCCGCACCGCCGCCCATATTGCCAGCGGCCCGGCCCGCACTCACATTGTGGGTTTGCGCGCGGCCGTGCTCTCGCGTCCCAATCTGTATGCCGTGCCGGTGGCGCCGGCGGAACTGGCGCTTGAGCCCAAGCTGGAGCTGGCTCGCCGCGCGGATGCCTTTGCCCGCGGCTTTGACCGCCGCATCGAACAGGTGCGGGTCGGCTACGCCGATGAGCTGAAGCAGGTGCTCATCGCCGCCAGTGACGGAACGCTGGCCGGCGACACCCAGCCGCTGGCCCGCATGAATGTGTTTTGCCTGGCGCGGGAGGAGAAACAAAGCCAAAAGGGCCAGTCCGGCGGCGGCGGCCGCGTGCCGCTGGCGTTTTTTGAAACCGAGCTTACGCCCGAAACCCTCGCCCGCCGCGCCGCCGAAGAGGCCATTCGCCAGCTCACCGCCCGCCCCTGTCCGGCGGGAGAAATGACCGTGGTGCTGGGCCCCGGCTGGCCCGGCATTCTGCTGCACGAGGCCGTTGGGCATGGCCTGGAGGCCGATTTCATCCGCAAAAAAACTTCCGCCTTTACCGGCCGTCTGGGCCAGCGCGTGGCCAGCGATCAGTGCACCGTGGTGGATGACGGCACGTTGCCCGGCCGCCGCGGCTCCATCAACCTCGATGACGAGGGCGCGCCCTCGCGCCACAACGTGCTCATCGAGAAGGGCATTCTCAAATCGTACTTGCAGGACCACCTCAACTCACGCCTGCTCGGCGTTTCGCCCACCGGCAACGGACGCCGGGAAAGCTACGCCCACATGCCCATGCCGCGCATGACCAACACCTACATGCTGGCCGGCGAGGACGCGCCCGAGGATATTCTGCGCGGCGTGCAACATGGCATCTATGCCGTCAATTTCGGCGGCGGCCAGGTGGACATCACCAGCGGCAAATTCGTTTTTTCGGCCTCCGAGTCCTATCTCATCGAGGACGGAAAAATCACCGCGCCGCTGCGCGGCGCCACTCTCATCGGCAACGGCCCCGACGTGCTAACGCGGGTCTCGCGGGTGGGCCACGATCTGCAGCTCGATCAGGGCATCGGCACCTGCGGCAAAGACGGTCAGAGCGTGCCGGTCGGGGTGGGTCTGCCGACGATTCGCCTGGATGGGATCACGGTCGGCGGCACGGGATAAAGGAAATATGACTGATATGCGGGAATTGATCGAGCTGGCCCGCGGTGTCGTGGCGCTGGCCCAGCGGCGCGGCGCCGATGAAGCGGAATGCGTGATCCAGCACGGGTGCGAGTTTTCCGCCACCGTCCGCCTGGGCGAGGTGGAGGCGCTGAAGGAAGCCGGCGGGAAGGGCCTGGGGGTGCGCGTGTTTGCCGGCCGGAAATCAGCCAGCGCCTTCAGCTCCGATCTGAGCGAGGCCGCGCTGGCGCGCACCGTGGACTCCGCCCTGGCCATGGCCCGCGCCTCGACCGACGATGCCATTGCCGGCCTGCCCGAAGAATTCGCCGTCGCGCCCAATGGCGCGGCCGAACTTGGCATCTATTTTCCCGGCACCGCCGCCATCGCGCCCGAGGCCGGCATCGCGCTGGCGCGGGAATGCGAGGCAGCCGCGCTGGCCGCCGATCCGCGCATTCAAAATTCCGAAGGCGGCGGTTTTGAAGCCAGCGAATCGCACCGCGTGCTGGCCAACTCTCGCGGCTTTGCCGGGGGCTGGTCGCGTTCCGGCTGTTCGCTCAGTGCCGTGCCCATTGCCGCGCAGGATGGCCAGATGCAGCGCGATTACTGGTATGCCGTGGCCCATCGCCGCGAGGCGCTGGAAGCGCCGGACGCGGTGGGCCGCATCGCCGCCGCCCGCGCCTTGCGCCGGCTGGGCGCCCGCAAACCACCCACCGGGCAATATCCCGTTATCTTCGAACCCCAGGCCGCGCGCTCGATTCTGGGGCATATCGCTGAGTCGGTCAATGGCGACATGATCTACCGCCAGTCCAGTTTTCTGGCCGGCAAGATCGGCCAGGCCATTGCCCACCCTTCGGTCACGGTGGTGGATGACGGCCGCAAACCCGGCGGTTTCGCCTCTCGTCCCTACGACGGCGAAGGCGTGGCCACGCGCCGCACCGTGGTCATCGAAAAAGGCGTTTTGCAAAGTTATCTGCTGAACACGTACGCCGCCCGCAAGCTCGGCCTCCGCACCACCGGCAACGCCAGCCGCGGCCTGGCCGGCGCGCCCGGCATCTCCGCCACCAATCTTTATCTTGAGCCGGGCGCCACGCCGGCCGAAGACATCATTAAAGGCGTCAAGCAGGGGCTTTACGTCACGGAGTTGATCGGCTTTGGTTTTAACGCGGTCAACGGCGACTACTCCCGCGGCGCCGCCGGGTTGTGGATTGAAAATGGCGAATTGGCCTATCCGGTCGAGGAATTGACGATAGCCGGCAATCTGAGCCAGATGCTCCTTCAGATTTCGGCTATTGGTAACGATCTCGAATTTCGCGGTCCGGTCGCTTCGCCCACGCTGCTGTTTGAAAATCTGACCATCGCCGGACAGTAATTGTCCTGTCGATTATGACAATCGAATCTGATCAACAGCATGACTTACCGCTGTGATCATATTTAGCGGTAGATTTCGCGGCGGTGACGAACCCGAAGAATGCGGATGGTTTTGACGGCAAGCTCGAAGCGCACACGATAATCGCCAACGCGGAGGCGGTATTCGGGAGGCTCAATTCCTTGCATCTTCCGGATATTGCCGGCGCCGGATGAGGCGAAACGTTCAATAGCCAGGCGTATGCGTTTCATGATGGGCGCTTCCAGCGCTTTCATGTCATTAAGGGCTGTTTCGGTCCATTCGATCTCTTTCATTCTTAGAATTAACCCAGTCCAAGACGGCGCATTGCTTCCTGGTGTGGAATACCTTTACCGCCGCGTCTGGCAAGTTTCTGCCGGGTTGTGGCAACACTTTTGCGTTCTTCCGCTGATTCCGGTTCATCGTCCAATGGCGCGCTGGCCAATGCTTTGGTGACCGGATCAACAATCGTTTCAAGAAAGCCGATCAACGCTGAAATCTGGGATTCTGGCATCTGGTCAATCAGTTTATGAGCATGTTCGCGGTTGATCATCGTGCGTTCTCCTGAAACCTGAAAACGGATTATTACCGAAGGCTCAAGTATAGCGTGCAATGTAAATAGGATGCTTGGTCCGGCGATGTATTGCAAGGCATTGATTCTAAAGGCTGTGCAGGCAAAAATGCCGGTGTCTAGGCATGACCTTTCACGAAAAGTTATTGCCCTGCGCCGCGCTCCAGATGCAGGCTGCCGACCTTCATCTTGATGTGCACGATGGGGCCATGGCCATCGCCCAGCACCATCACATGCTCGCCGTGCTGATTAATGAAATGGGCCTTGGTAAAGCTGTTATGCAAAAAGCCCAGGCTTTTGCGGGCATAGATTTTGCCCGTCGCGCCGGGCTGTAGGTATAAATAGGTCCCGCCAAAGTGGGTATCAATTTTGGCATCGTTGATCACGCCCAGGCCGCGCGGAAACTTTACCGCCCCATAATCGCTCTGCAGATTCAGGTGCGCCCATTTCGGATCATAGACCAGAATATTTCCGGCCGAGGTGAAGGCATCAAACAGGCCCTTGCCCGCGGGTCCGTAGCAGCGCGCGGTCAGGTTGCCGTAAATATTGCGCACATAAATGGTGACATCGGGGGGCAGGGAAATGCGTATATGCGCCCACAGCACAATGGATTTACTGTTGCCCTTGGCGCGAACATGAATGGTCTGGCCCAGATACTGGTTGGTGTCGGTGCCGTGGAAAAACCCCAGAAAGGCCTTCATGTAGGGGTAGCCGTAGTTGCGGAACTGCCGCGTGGGGTAATGGCCCACGATCCGCAATTGGCTGACCACTACATGCGGCTTGAAGATGAGCTGCCGGGTCAGGGTGCGGGCAAAGGTCTTGTCGGCGCCGGCGGCGTGGATGAGAATTTCGACTTTGATTGCCTGGGTTTGCGCCGTGCGCACCGTCACCGGGCCATCCAGATTTTCGATCACCACCGACTGGATTCCGGCGGCGGGAAAGCTCTGGATCACCGGCCGGATATAGGTGGCCTTTTTAGCCCAGGCCGCGCCGGTTCCGGCCGCCAGCAATGCGGTGAAAAGTACGGCAGCGGGGAATTTCCGGCTGCTGACGCGCAAAAAGGATCGCATAGAGCGATCATAGTAGAGAGCGCCGGATTTGTCATGCCTGGCTGCGGCCAGATCCTGAGATGAACAATACACCCCTACCATGGCTTTCTTTGCGAGGCGCCTTGCTTTGTGCCGGTTTGACGGCAATATTGCTGGGTTCTTCTGGCCTGGCCCAGACGGTGGAATCAGCCGCCGCGGCTGGCCCGCCGAAGCCGCATGCCGTGGTCAAGCGCCTGCCCGATCCCTCGCCCGCCGGGATTCAGCGCATCATTCACGCCTTTATGGCGAACGAAGAGCGTATCCGGAGTGAGCTGCGGCACGACTATACCTACAAGGAATACATTGATCTTGATTCGCTCGACAGCGACGGCAATATCACCGGCAGCTATCAGCAGAAAAATAATATTCTGTTCAACACGCGCGGCCAGCGCAACATCGTCTGCACCTGGTGTCCGCAGCCCAATTTGCAGGGCATAGGCGTTTCCGAACAGGACATTCATGATTTTTTCAACATGAATGCCTATGCCGTGCCGGTGCACGATCTCAGCCAATACCACATCCGGTACATTGAGCATATTCCGCTCGATCAGTTAACCGCCTATATTTTCCGCATCACCCCCAAAACCATCAAAAAGGGCCATCACTATTTTGACGGCCGCGTCTGGGTGGATGACCAGTCGCTGCAGATCGTGATGACCCGGGGGCAGGACGTGCCCGACGAATATGACAAGCATGGCAACCCGGTCAACGTCTTCCTGCCGTTTACCACCTACAACCAGCCGGTGGACGGACTGCACTGGTTCCCGGTGCTGACCGAGGAAAAAGGCACCGCCTTCAACACGCCCATCCAGTTGGTGATTCGCTACAGCGACTACAAGCGCTACACCGTGCGCAAGCGCTTCCAGGTGTTGCCCAACCAGCCCGCGCTGAATCCGTAGCGTTCGCCGGCCAGGCCACAGGCGCCGCCGGCTAAGCCACAATAGAAGCATGAAATTTCTACGATTCCCGCAGGCGGGTGAAGTGGTCTGGGGCGAGCTGTCGGGCAGCATCGTGCATCTGTGCAGCGGTGCTCCCTTCGAGGCCGGCCATTGCCGCACCCAGGAGCGGCTCGACATACGCGATATCGAGCTGCTGGCGCCGGTCGCGCCCGGCAAGATTGTCTGCGTCGGGCGTAACTACGCCGAGCACGCGCGCGAGCTGGGCAATGAGGCGCCGGCCGAACCGCTGCTGTTTCTCAAGCCGCCTTCGTCGCTCCTGCCGCCGGGTGGCCGCATTGAGCGGCCGCCGCTTTCCCAGCGCGTGGATTACGAAGGCGAGCTGGCGGTCGTGATCGGCCGCCGCTGCCGTCATTTCCAGCGGGATCAGGATCCGCGTGCGGTCATTTTCGGCTACACCTGCCTGAACGACGTGACCGCGCGGGATCTGCAGAAAACCGACGGCCAGTGGACGCGGGCCAAAGGCTTTGACACATTTTGTCCGCTCGGCCCCTGGATCGAAACCTTTGGCGAAGGCTGGCCGGCCGATGCCGGGCCGCGGCCCGCGGAATGGGATGAACTCCATCCCTGGCGCGGGCTGACGGTGGAAACCCGCGTCAATGGCGAGATTCGTCAGGCGGGCAATACGCGTGATTTTATTTTTCCCCTCGCCCGCGTGCTGGAAGCCATCACCGCCGTGATGACGCTGGAAGCGGGTGATGTGATCGCCACCGGCACGCCCGCCGGCGTCGGTCCGCTGCAATCCGGCGATCAGGTCGGCGTGCGCATTGCCGGCATCGGCGAGCTGATCAACCCGGTGCGATAAAAAATTCAGAATAAGGAATACAATCTACAATTCCGGTTCCGTCACGGATCAATCACAGATAACGGATGCCGCAACACATGCTGGCATAATCGAAAAGATGAGTTCACGGGTACCCATACGCGTGGCGCACAGTCCCGACTCGGACGACGCCTTCATGTTTTACGCCCTGGCCACGGGCAAGCTGACCACCGGGCGCTTCAAGCTCGAGCATATTCTTTCCGACATCGAAACCCTCAATCGCAAAGCTCAGGCGGGCGAGTACGAGATCACCGCCATCAGCTTTCACGCCTATCCCTATTTGCAGACGCGCTACCGTCTGCTGCCCCATGGCGGCAGCGTGGGCTACAACTACGGCCCCATGGTGGTCGCGGCGCGGCCCATGGAACCCGATGAGTTGCGCCAGAGCGAAGTTGCCATTGCCGGCGAGTTGAGCACCTCCGCGCTGGCGCTCAAGCTCTGGCATCCTTCCATTCGCACCCGTGTCATGCCCTTCGATCAGATCGTGGACGCGGTGGCCCGCGGCGAAGCCGCCGCCGGCCTGCTCATCCATGAGGGCCAGCTGACCTACGCACGCGCCGGCCTGCATAAAGTGCTCGATCTGGGCCAGTGGTGGCTGGCCGAAACTCAATTGCCGCTGCCGCTCGGCGGCAACGCCATCCGCCGCGATCTGCCCGAAGCCGATGCGCGTAAGTTGAGCCATCTGCTCGAAGCCTCCATTCGCTATGGCCTGGAGCATCGCGAAGAAGCCTTGAACTATGCCCTGCAGTTTGCCCGCGACATGGACCCCGGTCTGGCCGACCAGTTCGTGGGCATGTATGTCAATCAGCGCACCCTCCGCTATGGCGACGATGACCGCCAGGCCATTGCCCGCCTGCTCACGCTGGGCCACGAGCGCGGCATAATTCCCGTGGCGCCGATTCTCGATTTTCTGGAATAGCTATGGCGCGCGAGACCGCTTCTGGGATGCGCCGGAATGTGGTGCTCCTGGGCTGGAGTTCATTTTTTAACGACGCGGCCACCGAGATGGCCTACTGGCTGCTGCCGTCGCTCTTGTTGGGCGTGCTCCGGGCCGGGCCTCAGGTTTTAGGATTGATGGAAGGATTGGCGGGCGGGGTGGTCAATCTGGGCCGCCTGGTTTCAGGCTATATCACCGATCATTTTTCCCGCCGCAAGCCCTTCATTGTTTTTGGTTATTTCCTCGCCAATCTGGCCAAGCCGTTTCTGGCGCTGGCGCAAAGCTGGCCGCAGGTCTTATGGCTCCGGCTGAGCGACCGCGCCGGCGCGGGTCTGCGCCGCGCTCCGCGCGACACCCTGCTGGCGGAATCGGCCGCGCCCGGCCGGCTCGGAGCGGCCTATGGCCTCCGCCAGGCCATGGATACCGCCGGCGCCATGCTGGGCCCTCTGGCCGCGTTTGGACTGCTGGCCCTGAGCGGCAATCTGCGCCTGGTGTTCGCCCTGGCGGCCATTCCCGGCGCCCTGGCCGTGGGCATCGCCGCCTGGGGCATTCGCGAAACCGGCGGGCTGCGGGCGCGCGCGGCACCGCCGGCGCAATCGCCGGAATCTTCCCCGCCGTCCCATATTGCATCGAGCCCCATGCCGCCACCGCGCGCCGCTTCCATTCCGCGCGGATATTTTTTTCTGCTGGCCTGCGTCACCGTTTTCGGCCTGGGCGCTTTCAGCGATCTGTTCATGATTTTGCGGGCGCAGTCGCTGGGGCTGTCGCCGGCGCTGGCGCCGCTGCTCGGGATCGTTTTTAACGCCGTCTTTGCCGGGCTGGCCTTCCCTCTGGGCCGGCTTTCGGATCGCTGGCCGCGTGGCCGTCTGGCCGCGCTCGGCATGCTGGTTTTCGCGCTGGTCGAGTTGGGTTTTGCGCAAATTCATGCCGCCGGCTGGGTCTGGCTGCTGATGGCCGGCTACGGGCTTTATCACGCCTTGCATGACGGCGTGCTTTCCGCCTGGGTGGCGGAGTGGGCGCCCGAGGGCAAACGCGGCCGCGCCTTTGGCTGGTATTCGGCGCTCTCGGGCGCCAGCCTGGCCCTCGCCAGCCTGTGGGCCGGGCTGGCCTGGCGGCAGTGGGGCCCGCGGCCGGTGTTTTTACTCTCGGCCGGACTCGCGCTCGCGGCCGCACTGGGCGTCGAAGGGCTGGCCAATTTTTATCCCCGCCCGCCCGCGGCCAGGCCGCTGATATAAACTGGGGCTGGAAGTCAAGCAGAAGATGGGCGGGCAGGCGGCGTTT
>JAJZKJ010000025.1 GCA_021804195.1 Acidobacteriota bacterium | reverse complement strand
GGGATGGCGGGCGAGCAGGGCGGCGGTGTCCATTTCCTCGAGCCAGAGGCCGCGGTATTCCACGCGCAGGCGGGGGATGATCTCCAGGCCGGCGAGCATTTCCCCGGTGCCCTGGCGGCCGTGGGTTTCGATGAACCCCGCGACAACGTCTTCACCGCGGCGCTGGCGGCGCTGGGCTTCGGAAAGCATGCTGAAGGTTTTACCGACGCCTGGCGCAAAGCCCAGAAAGATTTTGTGAATGCCGCGGGGCGCGGGCGAATGCGCGGCATTCATTGGAGATGGCGTCATGGCGGTCCCCCGGCGGGAGCGGTAAAGAACTGGCTCAGCCCGGTTTCTTCTTCCGCCCGATACAGGGCCATGACTTCATCCTGAGGGCCGAGCACGGTTTCGCCGCGCGGCAGCAGCATTTCCCCATTGCGTACAATGGCCACCAGATTCACGCTCGCCGGCAGGCCGAGATCGCGGACGGCGCGGCCGGCGGCCGGGCTGCCGGGCTGGACCTGGAATTCGCCCAGACGCGGTCCGCCGCGCGGCATTTCGAGAATCCGCTTGAGGCGGGAAAAGGGCAGTGCGTTCGCGATGGCCTGGGTGATGATGGCGGTCGAGGAGATGACCATATCCACGCCGAGTTGCGTGAAGATCGCCTCGAACTTGGGGTCTTTGGTGCGGGCCATGGTGCGGGGCACCTGAAAATGCGATTTGGCCACCTGGCAGGCGAGCAGGTTTTCGTGATCGTGGTTGGTGACCGCGACGAAAACGTCGGCGCGGGCGGCGCCGGCTTGCTCCAGCACGCCGGGAACGGAGGCATCGCCGGCGACGACGGGAGCGGCGAGCTGGCGCGCCAGCTTAAGCCGCATTTCAGGCCGGCGTTCGATCAGGGTGATTTCATGGCCCTCGCGCAGCAGGGCCTTGCCGAGGTGATAGCCGACTTTGCCGCCGCCGGCGATAATGACATAGCCGCGGCTGCGGGTGTTCATCGTGGGCGCGGGAGGCGGAGCGTCCACCGGGGTAAAGTAAGCGTCTTGCCAGGCGGGGCGGGCTTCGGCCCCGGGCGCGCCGGCAGGCGCGGCCAATTGCGCGATCAGAAACTCGGCGCTGGCGACGGTGAGCAATAAGACCTCGGCGCCGGCCTGGCGGAAATCGTCGCGGCGGGAGGGATCGTAAGCCAGGGCGATGACGCGAGGGACCAGAAAAATTTTACCCGCCAACTGGGCTATGGCAAGATTGGTGTTTTCGTCGGGGGTGAGTGCGAACACAACTTCCGCGGTTTGAATGCCGGCTTGGCGGAGAACATCCACATCGAGAGCGTCGCCCAGCACCACCCGCGCGCCCAGAAGAGGGAGATCAGCCTCGATGGGAGCGCGGTCGCGCTCAATGATGCGAAAGTCGTGCGGTCCGGCGGACAACAGGCGGACGACTTCGCGGCCGACGCGGCCATAACCAATGACGAGAACATTCATATTTGCTTTATTCTTTGCCGCTTGCGGCCATTTCTCAAGCCCACCCTCAAGGGTTAATGTAGCCGATCGAGGGCCAGGTTTAATTGCAGCACATTGACCGCCGGCGAGCCGATCATGCCCAGGGTGCGGCCATGGGTATAGCGTCGGATCAGAGCCTGCACCGTGGCTAAACTCAAATGACGGGCGCGGGCCACGCGCGGCGCTTGATAAAGTGCGGCGCCGGGCGAGATATCGGGATCGAGGCCGGAAAACGAGGCTTCAACCAAATCCGCGGGAATTGGCTGGCGGGAGCCGGTGCGCTTTTGCCAGGCTGCGGCGCGCTGGCGGATTTTCTCGATATAGGCGCGATTGGTGGGGCCGAAGTTGGAGCCGCCGGAGGCCAGGCCGTTATAGCCGTTGGCCGAGGGCCGGCCGTGGAAATAGCGTGGGCCGGTCCAGGCCTGGCCGATGAGGCGCGAGCCGGCAATGTGTCCGTGAGCGCGCACCAGGCTGCCGTTGGCCTGGGAGTGGAAAAGAACCTGAGCGAAGCCGGTGGTGGCCAGCGGATAAATAATGCCGGTGATGACCGTGAAGACGAGCATCATTTTGACTGCAATGAGAAGTTGTTCCTTCATAGTGTCTCCTGTGCGCCTTATCGGGTGGGCACGGCGCTGACCCAATGGGCGGCCACCAGAAACATGTCAATGAGCTTGATGAAGATAAAGGGCACGATCACTCCGCCGATGCCGTAAATCCAGAGATTGCGGCGCAGCAGGGCCGAGGCGCCGACCGGCCGGTATTGAACGCCGCGCAAGGCGAGCGGAATCAGGGCAACGATGATGAGGGCATTGAAAATGACGGCCGACAGGATGGCCGACTGTGGCGAGGCCAGATGCATGATGTTGAGCCGGGCCAGGGGCGGAAAATAAAGTGTGAACATGGCCGGCAGTATGGCGAAATATTTGGCCATATCGTTGGCGATGGAAAAAGTGGTGAGCGCGCCGCGGGTCATCAGCAACTGCTTGCCGATTTCGACGATTTGGATGAGCTTGGTGGGGTTCGAGTCGAGATCCACCATATTGCCGGCTTCCTTGGCGGGCATGGTGCCGGTGTTCATGGCCACGCCGACATCGGCTTGGGCGAGGGCGGGTGCGTCGTTGGTGCCGTCGCCGGTCATGGCCACCAGGCGGCCGCCGGTCTGCTCACGCTTGATCAGCGCCAGTTTGTCTTCCGGTTTCGCCTCGGCGAGAAAATCGTCTACCCCGGCCTCCTGCGCGATGGCCGCGGCGGTCAGAGGATTGTCGCCGGTGATCATGACGGTGCGGATGCCCATGGCGCGCAATTCGGCGAAGCGCTCGCGAATGCCGCCCTTGACCACATCTTTCAGGTGGATGACGCCCAGGGCGCGTGGACCGTCGGCAACGGCCAGCGGCGTGCCGCCGTGGCGGGCGATGTGCTGAATGGCCTCGAGCATGGCGGGAGGCATTTGGCCGCCGGCGGACTCGACGAAGGCGCGAATGGCGTCGCCGGCGCCCTTCCGGATGCGTGCGCCGTTGAGGTCCACGCCGGACATGCGGGTGGTGGCGGAAAAGGGGATGAAGTGGGCGTTTTTCGACTCCAGTTCGCGCCCGCGGAGACCGTATTTTTCCTTGGCCAGCACCACGATCGAGCGGCCCTCGGGGGTTTCATCGGAGAGCGAGGCGAGTTGGGCCGCGTCGGCGAGGTCGCGGATTTCCACCCCGGGAGCGGGAATGAATTCCGCGGCCTGGCGGTTGCCGAGGGTGATGGTGCCGGTTTTGTCGAGCAGCAGGGTGTCCACGTCGCCGGCGGCCTCGACAGCGCGGCCGGATTTGGCGAGCACGTTTTGCCGCACCAGGCGGTTCATGCCGGCAATGCCGATGGCCGAGAGCAGACCGCCGATGGTGGTGGGAATCAGGCAGACCAGCAGCGCCCAAAGCACCGGGATCGAGAGCCGCATATGAAAATAAGCGGCCATGGCGGGCAGCGTGGCGCAAACCAGCATAAAGATGATGGTCAGCCCCGCGAGCAGAATGTTGAGCGCGATTTCGTTGGGGGTTTTCTGGCGGATGGCGCCCTCGACGAGCGCGATCATGCGGTCAATGAAGGTTTCGCCGGGATCGCGGGTAATTTCGACCACCAGCCAGTCGGAGAGCAGACGGGTGCCGCCGGTAACCGCCGAGCGGTCGCCGCCGGCCTCGCGAATCACCGGCGCGGATTCACCGGTAATCGCCGATTCGTCCACCGAACCGATGCCCTCGACGATGGTTCCGTCGCTGGGGATGAGATCGCCCGCGTCCACGCGCACGCGGTCGCCCTTGCGCAGTTGAGCGGCGGGAACCTCCTCAATGGCCCCGCCGGACTGAATCCTGCGGGCGGTAGCCGTGGTTTTGGCGCGGCGCAGAAACTCGGCCTGGGCCTTGCCGCGGCCCTCGGCCATGGCTTCGGCGAAGTTGGCGAATAACACCGTGACCCAGAGCCAAAGCGTGAGTTGCAGATAAAAGCCCCAGAACGTGTAGTTGCCATGGCTCACGCGCCAGAGCAGTTGCAGAGTGGTCTCGGCGCTGCCCACCTCGACCACAAACATCACCGGATTGCGCATCATCCAGCGGGGATGGAGCTTGCGGAAGGAATCCGCCAGGGCTTTGCGCATGAGATCGGGGTCGAGATTTTTAATTTCCGGACGCGGCATGTCAGAACATCCTCCCGGCTTGCAGCATGAAATGCTCGAGCACTGGACCGAGCGTGAGCGCGGGGAAAAAGTTCAGCGCCCCGACGAGCAGGATCACCCCGACCAGCAGGCTGGCGAATAACGGGGTATGGACGGCGAGGGTGCCGGCGCTGGGAGGGGTTATTTTTTTGCGGGCCAGGCTGCCGGCGATGGCCAGCACGGGAATGATCATGAGAAAACGCCCGAGAAACATGCAGATGGCCTGGGTCCAGTTGTAGAAACGGGTGTTGCCATTGAGGCCGGCGAAGGCGCTGCCGTTGTTGGCCACGGGCGAGGCAAAGGCGTAGAGAATTTCGCTGAAGCCGTGAGGGCCGGGATTTTCAACTCCCGCCTGGCCGGCGCGGGTCGCGGCGCCGAGGGCGCTGAATATCAGAATCAGCGCCGCCATGGCCAAAACCGCCAGCATGGCCAGCTTGATTTCGCGGGCCTCGATTTTTTTACCCAGATACTCGGGTGTGCGGCCAATCATCAGCCCGGCGATAAAGACCGCGACCAGGATATACATGAGCATGCCATAAAGGCCGGCGCCCACGCCCCCGAAGCCGACACAGCCGAGCATCATATTCAGCAGCAGCACGCCGCCGGCGAGCGGGGCGAAGCTGTCCAGGCCGCTGTTGACATTACCGCAGGAGGCATTGGTGGTGGCCACTGCGAACCAGTCCGAGCCGGCCATGCCGAAGCGGGTTTCTTTGCCTTCCAGATTGCGGCTGGGGCTGCCGGGCCCATGCGCCTGGGCCACGGCCGCGGGGATCAGCGGATTGGGCTGCGTGTCGTAATGATAGGTAATCAGGAACCCGGCGGTGACTAAAGCCGCCATGGCCGCCCAGACCGCCCAGCCATGGGCCTGATGTCCGGTCATCTGGCCGAGAGTGTAGGTGAGCGAGGAGCCGATCACCAGAAACGCCAGAATGGTGACGTAGCTCGATAGTGGGGTGGGGCCCTCAAAGGGATGAGCGGTATTGGCATTGAAAAATCCCCCCCCGTTGGTGCCCAGGTTTTCGACAGCAAACATGGAAGCCACCGGTCCCATGGGCAGCACCGCTTTTTGACCCTGCACGGTGGTGTAGCTGAGATTGGGCTTGAAATTCTGAATCACGCCGCGGCTGACAAAAAACAGCGCCAGGAGGAACGAAATGGGCAGCAGGATATAAAGCACGGCGCGGGTCATGTCGGCCCAGAAGTTGCCGATAGTTTCCGACTGCTTGCGGGCGATGCCGCGGATCAGCGCGATTGCGACGGCGATGCCGGCCGCGGCGGAGAGAAACTGCTGCACCGCCAGGCCCGACATCTGGCTGAAATAACTCATCGTCGTTTCGCCGGCGTAGTTCTGCCAGTTGGTGTTGGTGATAAAACTTACGGCGGTATTGAGCGCGAGACTGGGTGATACCCCGGCGAGATGATTGGGATTGAAAGGCAGCCAGTACTGCAGCCGCAGGATGGCATAGAGGATCAGGCCTTTGATGATTGTGAAACAGAGCACGGCCAGGGCATAAGGCTTCCAGCTCATTTCGCGCTCCGGACTCACGCCGGTCATGCGGTAGAGTCCGCGCTCGACCGGTTCGCACAGGGGCAAAAGCCAGGTTCTTTGGCCGGAGAAGACGCGGGTCATATAACCGCCGAGCAGCGGCGCGAGCGCCGCCAGCAGGGCGAGGGCGAGGACGAATTGCGCGATCCCGGGAAGAGTCATTAGAATTTCTCCGGCCAGATCATGGCGGCGCAGAGGTAAAGCAGCAGGGCAAGGACGAGAATGAGGTTCAGAATGTATTGCATTGAAAAACCCGGCGTTCAGATTTTTTCACAAAAATATGTAAAAGCCACGCAGACGAGAAACAGGACGACCAAAAATAGCACCGCCCACAGGTCCATGATTTTCATAAAGCTTTTCCTTGCATCATTCGCTGGCTTCCGATGTGCCGATCAGCGCCTCAGCTCCCGGCGGGGACAAGAGGCGCATTCGTACACCCGCCAGCCCAGCCGGTAAATTAGATGCTCCCAAACCGATTCTGGCATGACCCGGGCCAGGGCCTGGCCGCAACGGCGGCATGGCCATCCTGGCACAGGCGGCCGGTAACCCCCATGGCGCGCCAGCCATTCGGTGTAGGGTTCAATGCAGATTTTCAAGCCTAATCAGGATGGAATGGCGGGGATAAGCAAGGCGTAAAGCGGAGATAAGGAAGATGTAAAGACAAAAGTGAAGCGGGGAGAAGCGATGAAGTGAAAAAGTAAAGAGCAGGTGGAGAAAAGCCGGCGTGCGCTACCATGGTGCTCTAAGCTATGAGCCAGGAAATCTCCTCCACACCCCTTAAAAGCCGCAGCCGCGGCATTACCGACGGTCGCGATCGTGCCCCATCGCGCGCCATGTTCAAAGCCATTGGGTTTACCGATGCCGATCTGGCGCGGCCGCTGATCGGGATCGCCAATACCTGGATCGAGACCATGCCCTGCAACTTTCACTTGCGGCAGTTGGCCGAGGCGGTGAAGGCGGGGGTGCGGGCGGCCGGGGCCACGCCGATGGAGTTCAATACCATCGCCATCAGCGACGGCGAGACCATGGGGACCGAAGGCATGCGCGCTTCGCTGGTCAGCCGGGAGGTGATTGCGGATTCGATTGAGCTGGTCTGCCGGGGCCAATTGTTTGATGGCGTGATCGCGCTGGTGGGTTGTGATAAAACCATTCCCGCGGCGGCGATGGCGCTGGCCCGGCTGAACCTGCCGGGGTTCGTGCTTTATGGCGGCACTATCGCGCCGGGCCGGTATCAGGGCCGCGATGTCAGCATCCAGGATGTGTTTGAAGCCGTGGGCGCGCACGCCGCCGGTAAGATCGGTGACGCGGAACTGAAAGCCCTGGAAGATGTGGCCTGTCCTGGCGCCGGAGCCTGCGGCGGACAGTACACCGCTAATACCATGTCCACGGTGCTGGAGATGATCGGGCTGTCGCCCTTGGGCGCCAACAGCGTGCCGGCGCTCGATGGCCGCAAGCAGGAGGTGGCGCGGAAGTGCGGGACCTGGATCATGGAGCTGCTGCGCCTCAACCTGCGTCCGCTCGATGTGTTGACCCGCACCGCGTTCCATAATGCCATCGCGGCCGTGGCCGCAAGCGGCGGCTCGACCAACGCGGTGCTGCATCTATTGGCAATCGCCCGGGAAGCGGGAGTGGAGTTGACGCTTAAAGACTTTGCCGTCATCAGCCGGCGGACGCCGCTCTTGGCCGATCTCAAGCCATCGGGGCGTTTTTTCGCCACGGACGTGGATAAAGCCGGCGGCATTCCGGTGCTGGCGCAACGCCTGCTGGAGGGCAAATATATTGACGGCTCCATGCGGACCGTGACCGGCAGGACCCTGGCGGAAGAAGCCGCCCAGGCCAGGGAAACGCCGGGACAGGAAGTTTTCCGCCCGCTGGGTCGCCCGCTCAAACCCACGGGCGGGCTGGTGGTGCTGCGCGGCAATCTGGCGCCCGAGGGCTGTGTGGTCAAGCTCTCCGGCAAAGAGCGTGTGCAGCACCGTGGGCCGGCGCGGGTGTTTGAATCGGAAGAAGAAGCCATGCGCGCGGTGACCCGGACGGCGGGAGCGCGCCCACTCGAGGCGGGGGACGTGGTGGTGATCCGCAATGAAGGCCCTCGGGGCGGGCCGGGCATGCGCGAGATGCTGAGCGTGACGGCCGCGATCGTGGGCGAAGGCCTGGGCGGCAGTGTGGCCCTGCTCACCGATGGCCGCTTCAGCGGCGCCACGCATGGGCTGATGCTGGGCCATGTCGCGCCCGAAGCCGCCCGCGGAGGTCCGATCGCGGCAGTGCGGGATGGCGACATGATCGCTATTGATGCGGATGCGGGCACGCTCACGCTGGAAATTCCAGCCGAAGAGATCCAAAACCGGTTGGCCCGGCGCGCACCGCGCCCCGCGCTTTATAAGTCAGGAGTATTTGCAAAATATGCCGCTTTGGTGGCATCGGCGGCGGATGGGGCGATTTTGGTTGCGAATGAAACAATAGAGTGAACATTTGAAAAGGTAAAATAAATTGTCAGTTTTTTGACACATAACTATTCTGTTTTATGGCATGATCTGTTAACGAAAACAGGTGGCCACCAAACAGAGAGGGGATTTAGGGCCAATGGCGGGTATTTGTCCTAAATGTGAATCCAGAGATATCGTCAGAATGCCTCGCAGTCTGGGCGAGAAATGGCGAAAAATACCGTCGGCATGGAAATGCCAGAATTGCCAGCACCGGTTTGCCGATCGGCGCGAGCTGTTCTGCTGGCGCTGTCGCAGCGATCTGGACCGGCGCCGGCGCTCGCAAAAAGGGGATTATGTGGCCGCGATATTGGGATTAAAGCCTTATTCCTGCAGACGCTGCGGGAAGCGGCGGTATCGCTGGGCGGGATAACTTTGAAACTGCCGAATCAAGCGGCGCAGCCGTTTTTTCTTTTAGGCGAAACTCTGCACGACAGAGAGATTAATAAGGAAGGACTATTGCTATCCGCCCCATCCTGCTTCGCGGGACGGTGGCCCCGGCCTGGCCGAAGCCGGGGTCTTTGCGAATCCTGGATGCTGATGGATGCTGTGGTGTTTTTGTCGTTCATGGGCGCGGGACCAAACAGGGACTCCGGGATCCATTCGCTTAGACGCCCCGCCTGCGATCGCGCGCGGGTACTCCAGTGCGGTGTGGCCGTTAACGCTGTTGGCGAAATGAATCGGCTAGCGCGCAATAGCATGCTGATGCGGCCGGAATTGTTTCAGCCGTACAAATGCCCAGTACACGATAGGGTATGATGATTTCTGTAGCCCAATCGCCATTAGGTCAACGGCAATGCCGGCGTGAATGAAAATTCATCTCATCAACCCAAGCCATGTATCTTTTGGGGTTGCCGTGATCACGCCACGCTGGCTTTATGTACTGGCCGCGGCGACGCCTGACATTTATGGAGATCCGAAGATAACCGATGAAACCCTGCACCCGCTGGATTTCGCCGGCCTGCGAGCGGGGGACGTGGTAGGCATCGGCATCCACACCGGCAACGCCCTGCGCGGATATGAAGTTGGCCGCCAGGCACGGGAGCGCGGCGCCTGGGTGATTTTTGGCGGGATTCACGCCACGCTTTTTCCGGAGGAAGCGCAAGAGCAGGGCGGCGCGCACGCAGTCGTCAAGGGTGATGGTGACCTGATCTGGCAGCGGGTTCTGCAGGATTGCGGCAACGGACGGCCGCAGCCGATCTACGAGGGAGGAAAAATCGAAGCTGAGGGGTTCCTGCCGGCCCGTTGGGACCTGCTGCCCCGCAATGCCTATATGTGGGCATCCGTGCAAACCGTGCGCGGTTGTCCCAAACACTGTTCCTTTTGTTCGGTATGGCGCACCGATGGGCAGCAGCCGCGGCAGCGCCACGGCGATCCGGTACTGCAAGAAATTGTCACGCTCCGCCGCCAGGGATTTCGCTTTATTGCCTTGGCGGATGATAACTTCTATCCGGTCTCGCTGGAAGACCTCCGTCTGGCCGAACGCCGCCACGATGCCCTCAGGTTGGAGCAATTGCGTAGTATCCGCGCCGAACGTTTTGCGCTGCTGGCCCGGCTGTCACAATTGCCGGGCGACACGGTTTTTTTTACCCAGATCACCATGGAGGCGGCCGATGACCCGGAATTTCTGGAAGCCATGCGCCGGGCCCATATCAAGGGAGCGCTGGTGGGAGTGGAGTCGGTCACGCCGGAGGGCTTGAAGGATGTATATAAAGGCTTTAATTCCTCGGGCGAGGATCTGGTGCGGCGGCTGCATGCGTTCCGCGGCAGCGGCATTCATGTGCTCGGATCGTTTATTTTCGGCTTGCCCAGTGACCGGGCCTCCACTTTCGATGCCACTCTGGAAATAGCCCGCCGCGCGGATGTTACTTTTGCCCAATTTGTCATGCTGACTCCCTTTCCCGGCACGCTCGATTTTAACCGCTGGGAAAAGGAAATGTCGAACCATCCTGCTCGCATCGCCGGCCATCCGCTGACGCGGCATTGGCTGATTCCCCAGGGCCAGCGCCCCAAGGTCTATATCTCCCACCCGGTGATGAGTCCCGATGAGATTCGCGACCGCACCCAGCAGGTATGGAATCAGTTTTACAGCCTGCGCGCGGTCTGGGCGCGCTCGCGCTGCGTGACTTCGCTGCGCGGCCGCTTCTGTTTCATCCTGATTTCGAAGCTCTACCGGCAGATGTATGCCAATACCGGCATCGCCACCGACAGCGCCCGGGTCAACCGCTCGCGGCGCTGGGCAAGCTGGATCGCACGCCCCTGCCGGCGCTTGTTTGTTGGCCGCCCGCTGCCGGAGTTGGCCGTTCCCGAAGCTTGAGGGAACGGAAAGACATAGCATCACTCCGGCAGGCGTTGCGCGACCAGCAGCAGATTTTCCCCCAGCAGCAGCGAGCGCGAGGTCAGGACACGAAAAATTTCATGGTTGTGGCGGCGCTGGACCGGGTCGCGTTCCCGGCGGAAGGCGATCCGGGTATAGAGCCAGGCGTAGGGCGCCAGGCCGGCATAGAGATAGCTGATGGGTTTGATATGGGTATGCGAAACTCGGGTCAGCCGAAAGCCTGTGGTGTGTAATAAATAACGCCACTCCCAAAATGTGCGCAGCCCGATATGGTGCAGGGGATGACGGGCGGATTCATGCAGCGGACGCGGATCCTGCGTATAAAAACCACTGGCTAAATAACGGACGCGCGAACGGAGTCCCAGCACATTGGGAGTGGACACGATGAGAAATCCGCCCGGGCGCAGAATGCGGTGGGCCTCGCGCGCGAAGGCGAAGGGATTTTCAAGATGTTCGATCCCCTCAGCGCAGACAATCAGGGCAAAAGTGCCGTCCGCGTACGGCAGCGGCTGGTTTAGATCGCAGATGCGGTAGCGATCACGCAGGCTGGCGGGCGCCGGGCCGGAGGTAATATCCGCGCCGGAAACCTCGAAATGCATGGCGGCCAGCGCCTGCGACAATTCGCCTTCGCCGCAGGGCGCATCAAGCACCGCGGAGGCCGGGGGAAGCTGAGGGCCAAGTTCACGGACGGCGCGCAAAATCGCGGCGTGAATGGATTGACAGGCGGGACTCATCATCAATCAAAACGATAGCATCGCATAGCCGCGCGGATCAGATTATTCACCTGAAATGGCGCCCGGCGGAGGAAGAACCGCCAGATCGCGGTCAGGCCGGCGCCAGTGGGGGATTTCACGGCGGCGAAAGCGGAAGACCTCCGGCAGGCGGCGGAGAGCCTGCGCATAACCGGCGTGATAGGCGAAATCGCCGCGCAATGCCATCTGCGGCAATAATAAATGCGCCCAGAGGAGATGCCAGGCGAGCGGGCCGGAATCGAGATTGCGCCAGTGGAACAGCAGCCGGTTGCGCTCGATGACGATCGCGCGCCGCCA
>JAJZKJ010000536.1 GCA_021804195.1 Acidobacteriota bacterium | reverse complement strand
CTGCTGCCCGGCTGGAGCAGCCTGATCCTGGTCATCACGCTTTTTGGCGCGGTCAACCTTTTTTGCCTGGGTCTGATGGGGGAATACATCGGCCGGATCTACGAGCAAGTTAAAAATCGGCCCTTGTATCTGGTGCGCCAGCAACTGACGGGGGGCGATGTGGCCACCGTAAGAACCACAGCTCAGGCGGATAGTCCAGCATCCTCATCGGGATAAGCGCGGGAGCAGGTGCGGATCGCGAGCGGTTACGCGGAAAAGTAGTTGCGGTGATAGCGCACCGTTGGCGCGCCTTCCTGCGGCCAGATAACCGCGGCCACATCGAATCGTGGATTGAAATCTTTTAACCGCCGTGTGCGGACGAACCAGCGGGCGGAGCGCAGCAGAAAGGCGCGTTTGCGAGGGCCGATGGTCATTTCGGGCGGCCCGGCGTGGGCCGCGCGGCGCGTGCGCACTTCCACGAACACCAGATCGCCGCCGTCCAGCGCCACCAGATCTAACTCGCCGTCAGGACACAGCACGTTTCGCGCCAGCACCTTCATGCCCAGCTTCCGGCGAACGTAACGGGCCACGAGCCGCTCACCCCGGGTGCCCAACGCTGTGGGTGGGGCGTTGCGTCCCCGGCCTGTGAACCAGCGCAGCGCTGCCTTTACGATGTGCAACATAGATCAAGCGTCAGCCGCGGAATCGCAATCCCGCGGCCGTCTCCGCGGCGTTCCGGCCAATTGCCGTCCTGACCATAACGAACGCCCCGCCGCCCACATCGCCGCCGGCTGGCTGGTGATGGAATATCGATTTTAAACCCAGCACTGGGATGACAACCGCGACGTTATCCGTGCACAAAACATCCCTGCCCTGGCAACTCGGCGGCTATATAGGAGCAACGGCATCGGTACCGGCCGGAGCTCCCGCTGAAAACCCCTGGGGCAGCTTCTGCTTGCCCTGTTCGTGCCGTCCTTAGCTCGACTTTTGCCGATTTTTGGAGTCTCACGCGGCCCGGCAAAGCTGATCCAGCAGCGTGAGGCTTGGCGGTTCAACATGGCTACACGCTTTAAAAAAATCGGATTCCTCCCTATCTTCGTTGATGAAGAGTCCACGAAGCGGAAAGGAATCCGATATGTGGTGCATACCCAAGGCGGCCGAGCCGCTGCTTTCTCCTTTTGGTATAGCATTTACCCGTCCCACTTTCCAGCGGGCCATGGTCCTGACGTTCGGAGCCATTTTGGCCCTGCGGCAGCGCACAGTGACGGCGATGCTCCGGACCGTCCGGCCGCTGGCCACCGGCCACTGGAGCGACTTTCACCGGGTGCTGTGCTGCCGGGTCTGGTCGACCTGGCCCTTGGGCCGCGTGTTGGCGGCGCTGGTGCTGGAACTGCTGCCGCCCGAACAGCCGGTGATTTGCCCCGTGGACGACACGACGCCCCAGCACAAAGGCCAGAAAGTCTACGGCAAGGGATGCCACCACGACGCCCTGCGCTCCACGCACCGGCACATGGTCTGGATCTGGGGCCACAAGTGGGTGGTGCTGGCGATCAACGTGAAGTTCCCCTTCGCCTCCCGCCCCTGGGCCTTGCCGGTGCTCTGCGCCCTGTACCGACCCGAAGCGCTCAATCAGAAGGAAGGGCGGCGGCACAAGACCCCGACGCATTTGGCCCGCCAGCTCATCGCCACGTTGATCCACTGGTTTCCGCAGCGAAAATTCATCCTGGTCGGCGATGGCGGTTACGCCAGCCACGGCCTGGCGCGATTCTGTCGGGACTATCGCGACCATGTCACCTTGCTCAGCCGGTTCCATCCCGACGCCAATCTCTATGCGCCCCCACCGGCCCAACGCGGCCGTCTGGGGCGGCCCCGCGTCAAGGGCCACAAGCTGGCGGCGCCGGAGTGGGTCGTGGCCCGGACCCCGCGTCGCCGCTACACCGTCCATTGGTACGGTGGGCGGACCCGGCGTGTCGAGTTGGTCTGGGGGGAGGGGAATTGGTACAAGAGTGGCGAGGGATTGGTGCCCCTCCGTTGGGTGTTCGTCCACGACCTGCAGGGCACGCATCGGGACGAATACTTTTACACCACCGATGCGACCCTGCCGCCCGACCAACTCGTGAGTCTGTTTACCGGGCGTTGGAGTATCGAGGTGACGTTCCAAGAAGTGCGCCGCCACTTGGGCTTCGCCACCCCGCGCAACCGGTGCCAGCCCAGCGTGCTGCGAACCGCCCCCTGTTTGCTGGGGTTGTTCAGCCTGGTGAGCCTGCTGTTCGCCCGCCTTTGGCGTCAGAGCCGCTTCCGGCCTGCGGCCGAACCGTGGTACACCAAGCAAGAGTTGACCTTCAGCGACGCCATCGCCGCGGTCCGCCGGCTGTGCTGGCAGGAAGTTTTTAAACGGTCGCCAAAACATAAGGGTGTGCTAAAAGTCCCGCGAATTTTACGCCTCACGCTGCTGGATCAGCTTTGCCGGGCCGCGTGAGACTCCAAAAATCGGCAAAAGTCGAGATTAGTGGCTACACGT
>JAJZKJ010000535.1 GCA_021804195.1 Acidobacteriota bacterium | reverse complement strand
TATGGTAGAGCCAGCCGATGCTGTGCACCGCCCCCTCGCCCCCCGCCGCCGCCGCCTCGCGGTACCATGCCATCGCCTTGGTGTAGTCCTGCGGCACGCCGAGGCCGTTTTCGTAGAGCCAACCGACGTTGTTCATCGCCTGCCCGTTTCCCGCCGCCGCCCCCTTCCGGAACCATGCCATTGCCTTGGCGTAGTCCGTCGGCACGCCAAGCCCGTTTTGGTAGAACGTGCCGATACCGGCCATCGCCCGCGCGCTGCCCGCCGCCGCTGCCTTGCGGAACCATGCCATCGCCTTGGCGTAATCCTGCGGTACGCCCTGGCCGTTCTGGTAGAGCGAGCCGATGTCGTACATCGCCGTCCCGCTACCCGCCGCCGCTGCCTTGCGGTACCAAGCCATTGCCTTGGTGTAATCCCTCGGCACGCCTTGGCCGTACTCGTAGAGCCAGCCGATATTGCCCATCGCCAACCCGTTCTCGGTCGCCGCTGCCTTGCGGTACCAAGCCACCGCCTTGGCATAGCTCTGCGGCACGCCTTGGCCGTGCTCGTAGAGCCAGCCGATATTGTCCATCGCCGGCCCGCTTCCCGCCGCCGCCCCCTTCCGGAACCATGCCATTGCCTTCGCGTAGCTTTTGCCAACGCCAAGGCCGTTTTCGTAGAGCCAGCCGATGTTGTTCATCGCCGTCCCGCTCCCCGCCGCCGCCGCCTTGCGGAACCACGCCATAGCTTTGGCGTAATCCTGCGGCACGCCGAGGCCGCTGTAGTAGAGCGAGCCGATGCTACACATCGCCGTCCCGCTACCCGCTGCCGCTGCCTTGCGGTACCAAGCCATTGCCTTGGTGTAG
Source organism: Acidobacteriota bacterium (assembly GCA_021804195.1). The sequence continues at coordinate 1,659 of JAJZKJ010000535.1, read as the reverse complement.
TCCGTCGGCACGCCTTGGCCGTTGGCGTAGAGCCAGCCGATGTCGCACATCGCCGTCCCGCTGCCCGCCGCCGCTGCCTTGCGGTACCATGCCGCGGCCTTGGCGTAGCTTTTGGCAACGCCGATCCCGTGGCGGTAAAGCTCCGCAACGCAAATCATTGAAGCGACGTCGCCAAGCCGCGCCGCCATCCGAGCCGAACGAAACGCCTCCTCGAATTGCCGCTCGGTGAAGCAAATTTGGAAGTTCAGCATGAGGGCCTGCAAGTATTGGGCACGCGGGGCTGTGGAGCAGGCATCCAGGGCCGTCGCGCACAGCTTGGCGAGGGCAAATTTGCGCCGGTCGCGGGCATAGTCGAGGGCATTAATCCGCCGGTTTCCTTCCGGGCCGATCTCCTCGGCCGTGCTGCCGCCGCGTGAAACTGATTCGGACCGTAAGTGTTCATTGCTGCGCGAGTTGCTCAGCGTTTGCTCTGAAGTCCAGTTAGAGCCCACGCCAGAGTTCCAAAACCCCAAGTTCGCGTGCCAGCCGCTGTCGGTACCGCTGGCAGCACTGTGGCGGTGGCTTACCGTGGAATTCTCCCCTGAGCTGGCCGTAGCGCCGAAGGAGATTTTCCTCACCAGGCCGACCGCAAGGCGGGGATCCCAATGAGCCATGCGAGCGGCCCGGTCCAGCCTCTGGCAGGCCCTCAGGTAGGTTTTCCATTGGGCCCGAAAGCTGGCGGGGCAACGCGACACGTCGATGTAATTGACGGCGATGATATACCGGCGTAATCGCGAGCCAGCACCGCCATTGGAGAGTTTAAGGTCGGCATGCAGGAGTCGCCGCAGGACGCCTAGCATGGCCAAATCTTTGCTGCGGGCAGCCGCAGCGGACGGCTGCGCGGCGGGCGAAGCAGATAATGCAGGTTGGCCGAGGGCAACGGTGAGCAGCACTGCTAAAACCATCGCCAAGGCCGTTGCCGCGATTTCATTTGCACCGGCCCGGCTTTTGGCCTCCCGGTCTGGTTTCACGGATATCTGTGGCGGCAGCAACGGGATCCGGCTTCCCGTTGGGCCCTTCCGGATTGACATAGATCAATCCCATCTGCACCGCGGCCAGCGGATTTTCCAGATTGCGATCACCCGAATACCGCTTGTCATCCAGCCATTTTCCTTCCGAACCCCAATAGACCGATTCATCCGGTTCCCACACATCCACCCGGCCCCCCGCAAAACCGAAGGTTTTGAAACCCATCGACTCCAGCGCCACATTCCCCGCAAGAATCATTAAATCCGCCCACGAGATTCGGCGCCCATATTTCTGCTTGATGGGCCACAACAGGCGGCGGGCTTTATCGAGATTCACATTGTCCGGCCAACTTCCCACCGGCGCAAATCGCTGCTGCCCCGCACCGGCTCCGCCCCGTCCGTCCCCAATCCGGTACGTCCCCGCACTGTGCCACGCCATACGGATAAACAGCGGGCCATAATGCCCGAAATCCGCCGGCCACCAGTCCTGCGAATCCGTCATCAGCTTTTTCAAATCCTGCTTAAGCGCGGCATAATCAAGATGCTTGAATTCCGACGCATAATTAAATTCTCCGCCCATCGGATCCGATTTGGGGGAATTCTGCCGCAAGATCCGCAGATCAATCCGGTTGGGCCACCAGTCACGGACGGT
>JAJZKJ010000534.1 GCA_021804195.1 Acidobacteriota bacterium | reverse complement strand
CTTCGCTCGCCCCGTCGAGCAAATATGGCGGCCTTAACCCGGGCTTTCAGGACCCGTTTGCCAACCTGTCGCTCTATGCAACCATTCCCGGCAAGTTTGACATGTTTGCCGATTTTTATGTAGCCAGCCGCCCTCACCCCAACACCATGTATGGCCACGAAGGCTACCTGGTGTTTAAGCAGATGCCCAATGTGTTCGGCGATGGCAGCCCAATTACCAACACGCTCGACGCCATCTTTAATTATGTGAACGTCAAAGTCGGAGCCTTCGATATTGACTTCGGCGACAACAACTACCACCGGTCCAACAACGCCTGGGTGCAGAACAACCTGCTCATCGGCAACCCGCTGGTAGACCCCAACGTCGAAGAAATCGGCGGCGAAGTTTACAGCGTCAAAGGGCCGGTGTACTGGCTCTTTGGTGCAGGCAATGGCTTTACCACCGAGCACTTTGATTACGGCTCGCCCGGCAGTGTTCACGCCAAAATCTGGGGCTTTCCAACCAAAGACCTGCGATTAAGTGCATCGGGTTATCTCGGCGATTTGTCGGGCGGTTCCGGCTATGAACAATCGGACCTGTTCGCGGCGGGCCGCAGCGGCGGTGCTTATGCTGCCGTGTTTGGCGGCGGCGACGATCCCGGCCAAATTCAACCCCAGCATGGGAAAAATATCGTCGCGGTTCAGGGCGATATAACCTATCAACACTGGCCGTGGGAACTCTATACCTTTGTCGGTTGGACGCAGGACTCCAATACCAATGGCGATGCCGGCCCCGGCACGCCGGCTGAGCGCTGGCTTTACGGGTCGGCTGAAGCGGCGTATCACATTACTCCGGCATGGTACGTCGCCGCTCGCTATAGCTTTGCATTTGCCGAGTCTATTGCGGGCAATCAAACCAACGGTTGGGTAGACCGCATTCAGGTTGGCACCGGCTACTGGCTCACCCGAAGCGTGCTTACCAAGCTCGAATACGTACAGGAAGAGTATCGCAGCTTTGGCACGAATGTTGGTAATGTGGACGGCGTTGAAGCATACTACGGCCCCGGCTTCCAAGGTGCTGTGGCTGAAGTATCGTTTGGCTTTTAAGGCGAGGTGTTCAATGAACGCACGATTTGTACAGCAGGGTTGTTTGATGTTTTCAGCGTGGGGCGGCCGTGTGAGGGCGGCCGCCCGCGTTTGGCTCGGTGTGGCCGCCTGCCTGTTTGGCGGCCTGCTCACAGCCGCGCCGGCGCCTGCCGCAGCGCCGGCTGCCCCTACAACAACTTACCTGCCGGCGGACGGCAGCAAGCTGGTAATTGATGGCACTTCCACCTTGCATGATTGGTCGGCAAAAAGCACTGTGATGCAGGGTTCTGTCAAAACCACGGGCAGTTTTACCGCCGGCGGCACGCCGGGTATAGCCGCCATTAAACTGGTGCTTCCCGTTGTAGACCTCAAAAGCAGTGAAGGCAGCGGCATGGACAGCACCATGTACGATGCCCTGCATCAAGATCGCCACCCGGCAATTCGCTATACGCTTAAAACCGCAACGCTCAAAACATCGCCCACAGGCGCCGGCGGGGCCTATACGTTCGACACCACCGGTACGCTGCGCGTGAATGGCGTCAATAAGGTTGTGCCGCTGACCCTGCGTGTCACGGTGTTGTCTAACGGTGGATTGCAGCTTGCCGTTAAAACCGCGCTTAAAATGACCGATTACAAGGTGGATCCGCCAACGGCCATGCTGGGTATCATTCGCTCCGGCAACACCATAACAGTTCACGCAACCTGGAACCTCGCTTCCGTGAAGGTAAAGGCGAAGCCATGAATCTAGTGCTCCGCCCTGGCTGGCATCTTGGGCGGCTGTTCGTGCTGCCGCAGTGGCGCACGATAGCCTGCGGCAGCTTGTTGTTGAGCATTGGGCTTGGGCCGCGCGTAACATTTACCTCGGCAACAGCTCCAATACCGCCGGCCAATACGGCGGCCGCCCTGCCGGTGCCCATCGAGTTTGCAGGCAAAGCTCCCAGCCGGGTGACATTAAGGGGCAACGCCACTCTGAGCTCGTGGTCAAGCGTCAGCAAAGCCGTAACCTCCCGCGTATCGCTCGCGGTCAAGGGCACAACCCTGGCCCGCTGGCTGCGCGTGGCGCGACACCGTGCGTTACATACGCAAAAACCACCCGTGTTGCCGCTGGCCAACGCGCCCATTGCCACTCTGTCAATTCCGGTATATTCGCTCGATGGCGGCAACTCAGGAATGAACCACGACATGTGGGCAGCACTGAAAGCGAGGCAGCATCCGTACATACGCTACCAGTTCCGGCGGGTAACGGCGGCGAGCATTGATCGCGACCCTAAAAGCGGGCAACTTATCATTCATCTCAAAGTTCAGGGACGGCTGACTTTGGCGGGCGCCACGCACAAGCTGCTTAGCCACCTCATCATCAGGCCCGGCCCTGCCGGTGGTTTTACGGTGCATGCCGCCAGCCAGGTGTTCATGAGCGACTACGGCGTAACACCGCCGGAAC
>JAJZKJ010000533.1 GCA_021804195.1 Acidobacteriota bacterium | reverse complement strand
AAATGGTATGCTGCTGAACGGGGTCTGTTGGGCTTGATCGAATTCGCCGAATAAGAAGCGACTGGTGAGGATGCGTGCCAGGGCTTGGTCAATGTCATGTTCGCTCACGAGCTCAAGCGTCACGGCTCGCGGCAAGTACTTCTGGTAGGTACCCCGCCCAAAGCCGCAATTCAAGTCGCAACCGGCCTGAATGGCCAATGCCGCGGCCTGCTCGTATGTGGGTACATACTGGTGTGGCTGGCAGATATTAGAAACCGCATCACAATCGGACGTTACATATCCGCGAAAGCCCCAGCGGCGGCGCAGGAGGTCGGTCAGAAGAAAGCGATCGGCGCAGCAGGGGATGCCGTTAATTTCGTTGTAGGCGCCCATCACGGTAAATACGCCGGCATCCACAGCCGAACGAAAGGGCCTGGTGTAATACTCCCAAAAACTACGGGAATTTACGCTTGCCGAAGTTGTGAGGCGGTCATCATCGGTTTCGTTGCAGATAAAGTGCTTGGCGCAGCAGACGGTTTTAAGATACTGGGGGCTGTCGCCCTGCATACCGCGGACGACGCCGGCCACCAGCGTGCCCATGAGGTGGGGGTCTTCGCCGAGCGTTTCATCAATTCGTCCCCAGCGAGGGTCCTTCGCGGTGTTGAGAGTTTGCGGAGAATAGTAGGCCAGCGGCGTGCCGTGCTTGTTGTGATAGGCGCGGGCTTCATCCGACACGGCTTTATAAACTTCAATCGCGAGTTCCGGGTTCCATGTATTGGCCATGGCCAGCGGCACGGGAAAGCTGGTGCATGGGCCGCTGCGCGCCAAGCCATGCAGGGCCTCATGCCAGTATTGATAGGCGGGCAAGCCCAGTCGTTTGATGGCCGGAGCGGTATTGCCTAACTGCTCAGTTTTTTCCACCAGGGTCATCTGTTGTACCAGCAATGCCGCGCGATGCCTCGCTCGTTCATATGCCTGCGGCGATATGCCTACCGTAGCCGCCGGTGGTGGCGGTGGGAGTGCCGCCTTAGCCTCGGCGGCAGCGACATCGCTCTGCATTTTTAGAGACACCAGCCCGGCAGCCGCCGATGCTGTGGAAATAAACTTCCTCCGGCTGATTTTCGACGCCAGACGCTTCGGTTGATTCGGCATACATGCTCCTGAATACGTCAACAAGTGAGTTTCTAACCGGGATTAAATGACATGGCAAGGTTCTTGGCGTGGCGCTGTAGATGCTTCAGACCACAATTCACAGGAGAAAGCGTTTTAGCCGCGACGGATAAATAGGCTACGATCCCCCTTTTTTTTCAGATCCGTTACCAAGTACTGAAAGAAATGTTGTACTGAAAGCGATAGACCGCCCGGTCAACGGTTTGCCAAAGTTACGCCTGCAATTCGGCCATGACCGGCAGGTGATCGCTGGCAAAGCGAGCCATGGGTGAGTTCAACACATGGCATTGGCATACGCGCGGTGCGAGCGCCGGCGAGGCAAAAATATAGTCCACGCGAAAAGCAGGATGTGAAACCGTAAAACTTGTTTGAAAGTTAGTCGGCTCCCGACCTATCGCGTGCGCATCAACGTAGCCGTGAGCCAAAACGTCTGCGATTACCAATCGCGGGATCCCGCCGCCGTTGTCTTTGATGCGCTGTTGCTTGCTCGCCGGCGCAGCCGAAACATTAATTGGCTGCAGCGGGTGATGCGCGTTGAAGTCGCCCAGTAATAAATGCGGCATCTTCGCCATGTCGTTCAGCAGCGGCCAGAGCGCGGCCAACTCGGCCATTCTTATGGCTTCGTCGCTGTCGCGTTCGTAGGGGTGCAGGTGAACGCCGACAACGCCCAGGCAGCCATCGCCATGCTCTACGACGGCAGAGATTACGCCGCGGGTAAAGGCCGCTGATAACGGGCCAAGGTTAACCGCCTGGCGAATTTTCCAGCGGCTCAGCAGCCCGATGCCGCTGCGATCATTGCCGGGCAATTCCGCGCGAAAGCTGTCCATACAAAGGCGGTCGGCAAGACGATCAAACAGTTCCGCGTTCCAAGCTTCTGGCACCACCACAACATCAGGCGATGCGGGACGTATTACTTCGCAAAGCGGGTCAATGCGGCCAACGCCACCTTCAAGAATGTTGTAGGTCATGACTCGCATGGCGTATTTGGCTGCTCCTCCGTGTGCCGCGTTCCACCTGGTGTTGCAGGCTGCAGGATATAGTACTGAAGATCGGTCGTTTGGTTAAGTCAGGCTGAGGGGTGGTGGCGGCCCTTGAACAGCGTTGCAGCGCTTTGAGCATAGCTGGCGCTCGCTTTCGCGATGGATATTGGTAAGGCCATAGTTGTTGCAATGGCGGCCTTGCCGCATACTTAGGTCATGGCAAATGAAAAGTTTTCAGTGGTGTTTCCGGCGGCGGGCAGCGGCACAAGATTTGGATCTGGTGATAAACTGCTGACCGATTTGGGCGGGCGGAGCGTCCTGCAGAGATCTGTTGGCATATTTGCACAGCGCCATGATGTTTCACAAATTGTCGTAGC
>JAJZKJ010000532.1 GCA_021804195.1 Acidobacteriota bacterium | reverse complement strand
CGGCACGCCGGTCATCGTCCCCACCGACGAGGCCGCCGGCTTTACCCTGACGCCCGCCATGCTCACCGCCCGGCTCACGCCGCGCACCCGCATGATTCTGCTCAACTCGCCCAGCAACCCCAGCGGCGCCGTCTTTTCCCGCGAGCTGTTTCAGGCCGCGCTCGAGCTCTGCCGCGAACGCGGCATCTGGCTGCTCAGTGACGAATGCTATCTGCAGTTCGTGTATGACGGCGCGCCCTACAGCGTCGCCGGCGAGCCCGGCCCGCTGGACAACCTGATCATTGCCGGCTCGCTGAGCAAGACCTACGCCATGACCGGCTGGCGGCTGGGCTATGCCCTGGGCCCCAAAGCGGTCATCGCCGCCATGCTGAATCTGCAGTCGCATTCCACCTCGAATCCGGTTTCGTTCGTGCAGAAGGCCGCCGTGGCCGCCCTCACCGGCTCGCAGCAGCCGGTGACGGATATGCTCGCCGAATACCGCCGCCGCCGGACGCTGATGATCGAGGGCTTGCGCTCCATCCCCGGCATTTCCTGCACCCTCCCCCAGGGCGCCTTTTACGCCTATCCCAACATTGCGCGCCTGCTGCGCCCGGGCGCGGCCACGCCGATGGAGTTTTCCGGCCGCCTGCTGCACGAGGCCGGCGTGGTCACCGTGCCCGGCGAGGCCTTCGGCACCGCGAGCCATCTCCGGCTCTCCTACGCCACCTCGGCCGCGCAGATCGAAAAAGGCCTCGACCGTCTGCGCCGCTTCTGCGCCGGCCTCTGAACGGCGCGCCGGTGGATTATGCCTGCTCGCGATGATGCCTGGCGGTTGCTCTGTGAATATACGTCGAGTGAAAGCCTGCGCCGTCACGCGCAGGCCGTCGAGGCCTGCCTGCTCGCCTACGCCCGCAAACTCGGCCAGGACGAAATGTTATGGGGGTTAACCGGGCTGCTGCACGACTTTGATTACGAGAAGTGGCCGAATCCGGAGCAAAGCGCCGCCGGCGGCCATCCGGGCGAGGGCGCGAAAATACTGCGCGAACGGGGCTATCCCGAGGAAATGATTCACGCCATTCTGGCCCATGCCGGCTATACCGGCGTGCCGCGGCAATCGGCGCTCGACCACGCCCTTTTTGCCTGTGATGAATTGTCCGGCTTTCTCACTGCCTGTGCGCTGGTGCGGCCCTCGAAAAGCATCATGGAAGTCGAAGCCGCCTCGGCGGTCAAAAAGTTGAAAGACAAAGCCTTCGCCCGCGGTGTTTCCCGCGCCGATGTCTATCAGGGCGCCCAGGAACTGGGCATTGCTCTCGAAGACCATATCGCCTTCTGCATCGCCGCCCTGCAAGCCCACGCCGCGGAACTGGGGCTGGCTGGTCATTGTATAGGCTGATCTAACTGTGCCGGGGGCAGGGGTGGTATAATTAAGTCTGTGATTCCCAGGCACTTAGCGCCGTTATTTTGGGATACAAACCTCGCGGCGTTTGACCCTCAACAGCACCCGGACTATACGATTGGGCGTGTGCTTGAGTTGGGCGATGAAGATGCGGTTCGTTGGATGCGGGAGTCGTTTTCCGAACAGCTGATTCTTGATGTGCTCCGCGCGGAACGGCGGCTCTCGCCCCGTTCGGCGAACTTCTGGGCGCTCATCTTCCACGTCCCTGTGCGGGAGGTGGCGTCCCTGCGCTGACGCGCTTCCTCCCATGGCGAACGCGATGTCCACATGGCATGAGGAGACGGTGAGCGGCGCCATGAAAGCGGCGCTTCGAGACCTCCACGGCCGCGGACTCCTCGGTTCTTCATATCTCGCGGGCGGGACGGCGCTCGCCCTGCGCTACGGCCATCGAAAATCGGTGGATCTCGATTTTTTCAATGAGCGGGGCGTTGACTCTGATGCGCTCATCCAGGGGCTTTTGGGCTTGGATGGACTTGCCGTCGTTTCTGAAGGCGCGGGCACGCTTCATGTCACCCTCCGTGGCGTGAAGGTGAGTTTCCTCGCCTATCCGTATCCGGTTCTTTTTCCATTTGCCGAATTTCACGGCGTCCCGGTGGCCGACCCGCAAGATATCGCCTGCATGAAGCTGACGGCGATCGCGAGCCGGGGTACGAAGCGTGATTTTATCGATCTCTGCGAGGCTGCGCGGCGTCTGGGTGGGCTGCGCGCGGTCGTTGATTCGTTTTCGAAAAAGTATTCCGCGGCGAACTATAGCCGGCTGCATCTCTTCAAATCGCTTACGTTTTTTAATGATGCCGAACAGGATCCCGCTCCTGACATGCTTGTGCCGGTGGATTGGACGGCGGTCAAGCGTTATTTCAGGGCCGAGGTGCCGAAATTACTTTGAGTTCTCGTCTGCCGGCTCATGGATGTTTCTAAACGAAGCATGAGCCGATGTGCCTGCCCTGGTGAAAATCATTGGATTGGCAACGGCTCCCTGGCTGGCTCTGACCGCGGCCGGGACCGCAGTCCTCCGGACTGCGCTTTTTCGGTCACTTGGTTGCTAGTGGACTGTCCCAGTGAAATATAATTC
>JAJZKJ010000531.1 GCA_021804195.1 Acidobacteriota bacterium | reverse complement strand
GCCTGTACCAATGCACCGCCCGTGCTTCGGCCAGGTACTGCAGCGGCGGCTTGAGGCCGGCGGCGGCATGCCACCAGTTGGTTGCCGCGGCAACGTACGCAGCGGCCGCGGCGGCTTTGGCTTTGGCGAGGGCCTGCTTGGCGGTTTGCACGGCCAGCGCGAGGCCGGAGTCCGGGGTTTTGCCAGCCTTGGGCGTAGGAGCGCTTTGCAGTGCCTGCTGCGCACTTTGCAGTGCTGCCGCGGCCTTTGTGACGGTGGCTTTTTCTTTACGTGCCGTTTGCTCAGAGCTCGCAGCCAAAATTAAGCGGCCCTTGCCGCTTTTGCGCAGGTAATCGCATCCGATTTTCCATTGAGCCTTCATCAGGCATAAATATTCACCGATGATGGCATTACCGGCATGAAAATCAGGATTGCTCTGCACTTGCCGCATGGCGGCGTTATAGCGGCGGTGCAGCGCCAACATGGTCCGCTGCTGCTCCTGCCATTTTTGTGCCCAGGCTGCCAGGGCGGTGTCGCGCAGGTTGCGGGCTTGGGTTATGGCCATGGTGAGCAGGTGGTTGGCATCGCTGAAGCTGGCGGTTTGGAGCGCAGCATAAAATGCGGCCATCACGCCGCCGGCCTGGTTGTTAAACCATTTGGTTATTTTGTGTGTAATAAGCTGGCTGTAAACGGGCTGTTTGGTCTGGACGGCGAGTTTTTGCAGCAACTCAAAGTAATGCAGCCATGCGGCGGTGTCAGGTGGGCCGTTATGGGCAAGTTTAACGACGCGGGCAGCATCGGCAATGCCGCTGGCTTCAAGCAGCTTCAGGCCATCATCTCGCTTTTTTTTCAGCCAGCCAGGTAAAAAGGCCCACACGCAGGTTAAGCGTTGGGTCGCTGGGCTTGAGTTTAAGCGCCGCAATATCGAGCTTGGCCTGTGTCCAGATGGCGGCTAGCATCTGCTGCCTCTGAAGCTGTCCCAGGGCCCCCTGCAAGTTGGCGGAACTGCGCAGCAGCCGCGCGCAGCGCACGGCAATTTGAGCCATCTGCAGGGCGTACGGGTAATCGCCGGCGGTGTCGGCGAGGGGTATTTCCTGCATCATGCGGGAATAAAGAGTCAAATAGACAAATTGAGGAGTGTTGATCGCTGCGAGTTGCCAGGTCGGGCGCACGCTCATCGCCTGCTCTGCGGCCAAGACATCCAGTTGAGGTTTATCCACCTTATAGCTCGTTGCTAGATCGTCTAGAGCCTGAAAGGCGAAGCCAGGCATCCAATAGCGTGCTCCCAAGCTGACACCCAACCGCAGTGCCACATAGCGGGTCACCGGGCGCCCTGTATCGGCGAAGTATTTTGTGCGTACGTCAATAAGGAACTGTTTCACATCGAATGGCGTTCCCGGTTGGTATTTTCGGCTGTGGAACATGGCTTCGAGTGCCTGGCGCGGGTGCTGCTGCTGCTGTTCGGTTGGCACGGGTAGGCGCTTGTCGGCAGCGTGGGCGGCACGGGCGAGGTTTGCGGGCAGTATGACGGTGAACACGATTGCCGTGGCCAGTGCTGCAATCGCAAGCAGCTCCGAGCCGGCAGTAAATCTACAATGTTGCCTCTGGCACGCTGGGGCGGTTTGTGTGTGCTTAGCAGGCCAGAGAATCATTGCATGTGCCTCCATAATTAAGCGGACAAGTTGGGCGTTGATATATTATAACCAACTAATTTGCAGCGTGTACTGGGTCTTGTTTACGATGACAGGTCGGGTACACTAGCACCCGTACTTGGCAATAACTGGGGAATTAAAATTATGGCGTCTGGAGAAGCAATTGGCGCGGCCGCAGCGGCGACCGATACCGATGCCTTGGCACGGCTTGCGGCGGCGCCCACTGCCGGCAAGCGGGTGCTCTGGTTTCATAACCAGCCGGACCATTACTTTGTCAACATGCTCGACGCGCTCAACGCCCAGGGGCGCGGCTGCGCCGAGAGAGTAGAGCAGGAGAGAGTGGAGAGTAGTGCATTGGGCGCTGCGCGGCGCGAGACGGGCGGTGTGGAATATTTTGGCATCTTTTTGTGCCCGCCGCCCAAAGATTCAGTACTGACGAAGCTTCCGCAGCAATCACCTTATCTATTTTTTGGCGCAGGCGACCTTATTCAAAGCGGCCCATGGAAAGACCGTCCCTTGCGACCAGATGCCGAAGAAATCGTTGAAGCCGCCAAGTTCGACATGGCCATTGTTGGCGGCTACGACTACCCATTTAAGCGCTGGTTTATCAGGTACTGCCACAGTGCCAAAATACCCGTTGCCATGTTTGCCGACAGCAACATCCATGGCGAGTTTGATGGCACAGCCCGCAGTTTCTGTAAACGCCTCGCCAAGCGCATTATGCTGCGGCCGGTAATCAATCAGCTTGACTATATTTTGCCCGCCAACAGTGCAGGTGTGGACTATTGGCGCTATTATGGCTGCCCGGCCAATAAGCTGCGCGTATGCACCTATTACAGCGATGTGCCAGCCGCTACAGTGCCCAGCGCTGCCGAG
>JAJZKJ010000530.1 GCA_021804195.1 Acidobacteriota bacterium | reverse complement strand
GAACAGCAGCGAAAGCAGGGTTCCACTCATTAGAAACAAGGAGATGTCTATGCATTATGTCGATCTGGAAGATTTCATCTTCTTTCTGCCGTTCGTTTACTTTAGCCTGGCAGGCTTCGCTTATCTATACACCAGAAAACGATTCCGCTAAAAGCGGTACCGTCACGGGGGCCTTCGGGCCCCTTTTTGTTCATAAGGAATTCCATTGCGCACTGTGGACGAATTGCTGGCGGCGCAAAAATCTGCGCTCCGGGAAAACGGCGCCATCGACTACAGGCAACGTAGGACGCTGCTGCGGGATCTTGCGCAGATGCTGCGGCAACACGGCACGGCATTCAGCGAAGCCATCGCCCGGGATTTCGGCAGACGCCATCCCCGCGAAACGGAAATCTATGAAATCTATCCCCTGCAGGCGGAAATCGCCTATGTGCTCAGCCATCTCAGGAACTGGACGCGGCCTCGCGCCGTGCATACCCGCTGGCCATTCCTGCCGGCCCGCAGTCAGATCACTCCGCAACCCGTGGGTGTCGTCGGCATTATCGGCGCCTGGAATTATCCCCTGCTCCTGACCCTGCTGCCGTTGATCTCCGCCATCGCCGCAGGCAACCGGGCGATTATCAAAGGGCCGCGTCTGGCGCCTCAGACCATGACATTATTGGCGCAATACCTGCGCGATGTGACATCTGAGGATACCATTGCGCTGGTTCAGGGATCACCTGATGTGGATCACGCGTTTCCCGGACTGCCTTTCGATCATCTGATTTTTTCGGGAGCCACCCGTACCGGACGGGTGATCGCCCGTGCCGCTGCGCGGAATCTGGTGCCCGTGACATTGTCCATGAGTGGCAAGAGCCCGGCCATCATCCAGTGTGATTATCCCCTGGCCACGGCGGCCCGATCCATCATGGCGGGCAAACTGGTGAATGCCGGGCAGACCTGCATCGCCCCCGATTATTGTCTGGTGGCGGCGGATCAGCGCGACGATTTCATCGCGCTGGCGAAGTCGGCCGCTTTGTCGCTCTATCCCCACTGGGCAGACAACCCGGACTATACCAGCATCCCCAATGTGCTGCTGTGGGAACGTCTGGAGGGCCTGCTGCAGGATGCCCAGAGGAAAGGAGCGATATTATGGCAGCCCTCGCCAGCACCAGCATTGGCCGATGGCGCACAGCGGCCCTTCCCGCCCACCCTGCTCTGGGATGCGCAGCCTGGCATGAAAATCCTGGAAGAAGAAACCTTCGGGCCGATCTTGGTGGTTCTGACCTACGATGACATCCAGGAGGCACTGGATTATGTGCGCGATCACCCAGCGCCTCTGGCGCTGTATTATTTCGACCGGGATCAGCGGCGCGCCCTGCGGCACTGTAAGGGAATTGCCGCGGGAGGCGTCACCATCAATGACACCATTTTCCATGTCGCACAACCAGGCATTCCTTTCGGCGGTATTGGCCTGAGCGGCATAGGCCAGTATCGCGGTATTTATGGGTTTCAACGCCTCTCGCACTACCAGGGCGTCTTCAGGCAGAATCGTCTGAGCGCCTGCGAATGGGTTCGCCCCCCTTACGGACGCTGGACGCGGCTGCTCATCGCCTGGCTGTCACGCTGGGGTTAACGCTTCATCCTTGGAGAATACCCACCAAAATGCCCGCATCCGATGTGATCATTGCCGGTTCCGGACCTGCTGGCGCCATGCTGGCCAGAGACCTGACGCGCGCCGGGGCTAGCGTGCGGATTCTGGAACGGGGCGGGGAAACCCCGGCGTCAGCGCCGAATTTATGGAAGCTCTGGCGCCGCAAGGAGGCATTACATGTGGCGCCGGGGGTTGCCCTGCTCCGTGGCACACGGGTTGGAGGTGGTTCCACCGTTTTCTACCACACGGCCATATCTCCTCCCCTGGAGATGTTTTCCCACCATGGCGTGGAAATGGCGCAGGATTTGGCGGCTGTTCTTGCAGAACTACCGCACCAACCCCTGCAGGCGCCACTTCTGGGTCCCACCGCGCAACGCATCATCGACGCGGCGCGCTCTTTAGGGCTGCCCTGGCAGACGTTGCCGAAAATGATTGATCAGGAACTCTGCGGCCATGGGGGCTGCCCACCTGCAGCTTTCTGGTCTGCGGCGTCACTGCTGGCGCAAGCAATGCAACTGGGCGCCAAACTGGAAACCGGCATCCAGGTGAACAGGGTGCTTTTTCAGAATGGGCGTGCGGTGGGTGTGGAGGCCCTTCAGAAGGGGCAGCTACGCCGGTTCATGGGGGGGACGGTCATTCTGTCGGCGGGTGGTGTGGCAAGTCCCGTAATTTTACAGCGCAGTGGGATCCGCGAGGCGGGGCGGGGATTTTTTTGCGATCCCTTGCGCGTTGGTGTGGCAATCGGTCGGGGAAATGGGCTCCAGGAGGCAGAAATGCCCATGACAGCGGGATTCGTAGATCGGGAAGCCGGTTACATGCTGACGGATATGACTGTTCCGCCCAATTTTTATCGCGCTTTTGCGTGGGCAGCCGGCAG
>JAJZKJ010000529.1 GCA_021804195.1 Acidobacteriota bacterium | reverse complement strand
GATTGCGCGAAATAACTGTTGGATGGCGTAAATGCGCATTGCCGCATGCTGGCCGGGGCTTTCTATAATGAAAGTGAGAGCGGCAAGGCGAAGTGGAGCGGCACCGCCGATGCTTTGGCGTAGAGTGCGGTCGGCGCTTATGCGTGTGGCATCGCGGCGCGTGCGGTCCATGAGGGTGCGGGCGAGTTTGACAACTGGCGCGGCAGACGACTTGGCAACGGGTTGTTGATGCGAACAAGCTGCCAGGAGCAGCAGCAGCGCGATGGTTGCCAATTTTGCGCCAAGCCCGACAATTTGTAATAAGGGCGTATGCTGCGGGCGGGGTAAGCCGGCGGTATGGCCCGGCACAAGGAAGGAAGGCGACGGCGTGTGCTGACGTTTGTGTTGGGCAATCTTGACCTGCTTATTCCGATAGTGCTGCTGCTGGCGGTGGCGGCAATTTTCGCCTGCAGCGAAACAGCCCTGTTCTCGCTCTCGCGGCATGATTTGCATTTGTTTGAATCCCGTGGCAAGCCCGCGGAGGCGCTGGCGGCGCGCCTGCGTCGTCAGAGCCGGCCTCTGCTTGTGACCATTTTACTGGCAAACATGCTGGCGAACATCCTCATCTTTGTGCTTAGCACGCTGCTGCTGGACCGCATTTATCATGCCTATGGCCGCATTGCGGTGGCGCTATTGGCGATCGCGCCGGTGGTGTTGACGGCGTACTTTGGTGAAATCATGCCGAAGCTGATTGGGCGGTTGTATAACCGCCGGCTGGCGCCGCTGTTGGCTGGGCCGCTGTCGCGGATGATGGGTGTGATGAAGCCGGTGGTTCGGCTGATAAACTTTGTCATGATTACGCCGGTACACCGGTTATTGGATCGCCCTCTGGGTGCGGAGCGATTTTCGGTGGATGATTTGCGCCTGCTGCTGAGCATGTCGCAGCATCATGGCATTATTGATTTTTCCGAGAACCAGCTTTTGCAGCAGGTGGTGCGGCTGCGCGAAATACGCATTCGCGACCTGATGACGCCGCGGGTGGATATGCCGGCGTTTGACGTTGCCCGCAGCATTGCGGACCTGCGCAGCATGCTGCTGGAAAAGAGGCTCACGCGGCTGCCGGTGTATGAGCGGCAGAGAGACAACGTGCTGGGTGTGCTCCATGCGAAGACCTTCTTTTTGGAGAGGCCGACAACAGCCGCCGAGCTTAAGCCGCTGCTGCAACCGGCGGACTTTGTACCGCAGATGCAACCGCTGGACCGTTTGCTTACGCACTTTCGTAAGGCTCATCGGCAGATGGCGATAGTGGTGGATGAGTTTGGTGGTGTGGCGGGTTCGATTTCGCTGGAAGATGTGGTGGAGCATTTAATCGGCGACATAGCCGAGCCGGATGAACCAGTGATGCGGCTGATAGAGCAGGTAGGGCCCGACCAATGGCGTGTGTCGGGCAACTTATCGCTTTTGGAATGGGTGGACATGTTTGGCAGCGCTGCCAGGCAAACGCGGGCCTCGACCGTGGCAGGGCTTATTTATGCGGTGCTTAAACGGCTGCCGCAGGTAGGGGATGTTGTAACGATAGGGCATTTGCAGATGCGGGTGGAGGCGATGGCGGGGCCGCGTGTGCGGCAGGTACTGATTAAACTGATTGATAAGGAGCCAAAGTGATGCAAGTGGTTCCTGATGGGCTTTTAGCGGCAGCGCCGAGCACTGCTGGATGGGTGCTTTTGGGGGTGGCGGGGCTGGTTTTATCAGGTCTGTTTGCCGGGCTTGAAACGGGCTTTTATGCGCTATCGCGGCTGCGGCTGCAGTTGCGAAGCTATCAGAAAGATGCGGCGGCGCAGCGCATCAGCGGGTGGATGGAACGGCCCACATCTTTACTGACGGGACTATTGGTATGGCAAAACATCAGCAATTTTGCCGCGTCGGCGGCGATTACGATGCTGCTGTCGTCGCAGGGGCTGGGGCCGCTGGCACAGACGGCATTGTCGGCGCTGGTGATATCGCCGTTTATGCTGATATTTGCGGAGGTTGTGCCGAAAGATTTGTTTTATCTGCATACCGACAGTTGGACCTACAAACTGGCGGGCTTTCTGCATGGGGCATTGCTGGCTATTACGGTTGTGCCGGTATTACCGCTGATGTATGGCCTGGAGATTGTTTCGACAAAGCTGCTGCGATTTGGCCGGGG
Organism: Acidobacteriota bacterium; assembly: GCA_021804195.1. Next base: position 340 of record JAJZKJ010000529.1, on the reverse strand, counting down.
CGCTGCGGAGGCTCCGTCCGGCACGCCGCACCGCGTGCAGCGCCTTGTTGAAGAGAGCAGTGCAACGGGGCTGATAAGCGATGCGCAGCAGGACATGATTGAGCGCACGCTTCGGATGGCGCACATTGATGTTCGGGAAGTGATGATCCCGTGGGTGCGGGTGGTGGCGGTACCCGCCCAGATCGGCCAAAAAGGCTTTGAGGCGATAGCTCGGCGGTACAACGTGTCGCGATTGCCGGTACTGGGACGCAACACGAACGATATTTTGGGTGTGGTGCAGGTGGTGGATGTTTTGGCCGATGAGAAAGCGTTTGACTTGCGGCCGCTGGCCGCGCCCTGC
>JAJZKJ010000528.1 GCA_021804195.1 Acidobacteriota bacterium | reverse complement strand
TTTTTTGCTCTTCCCACCACCTCCATCCACCAGAGCGGCCATGTCACCGCCGGACAGCAAATGGCCCTGGGTCATCTGGCCCAGCGGCAAATGGCCGAAGCCCAGCGCGCCACGGCCATCGAGCACATGCTGCGCCGAATTCAACATCTGGCCCAGCGCAACGGCCTGCAACAATCTTCGCTGGGTAAACTCGCCAAGCTGGCCCACAGCGGTATGAAGCATGTGGGCCATGCCAGCATGCCCAAGGCCGCCAGCCGGCTTTCCCAGGCCCGCCGTAACAGCCTTAGTAAAAGCGGCCTGGCCCAAGCCGCCGCCAACGGCAGCGCCGCGGCCACGCACCAGCAGCGGGCGATCAAGATCATGCAGCATCTGCTCAACAAGCTGGGGGCCGCCGGGCAGTTCCGCCGCCTGCTGCATAAAACGGAAAAGATATTGTCCAAACAGGCGAAACTCCAAAAGCAGCTCCAGCAGCTCGCGGCCCAAACCATCGGCCTGAAGATGTCACAATTGCCCAAGAATCTCAAGAAGCAGATGCAGGCGCTGGCCCAGCAGCAACAAAAGTTGGCCGCGCAGGCCCAAACTCTGGCCAGCCAGCTTTCCCAGGCCGCCAAAAGCTTGGCCAAGAGCAATCCGGCGATGGCTGCGGCTTTAGCCAAGGCGGCCGCCATTTCCAGCCAGGACCAGGTGCCGGGAAAGATGAATCAGGCGTCGGGCGCTGCATCAAGCAACCACATGTCTTCGGCCGGCCAGGCCCAGGCGGGTGCCAAAAGCGGCCTGCAAAAAATGCTCAAAGCCCTGAATCACGAAAATCATCAGGCCCTTAAACGGATGGCCAAACAACTCGCGGCCCTGATCGCCCGGCTCAAGTGGTTAATCCGACACCAGACCGCCGTGAAGGCCGCTACCGTCAGCGCCGGAGCCAAGGCCGCCCGGGTGACGCTCAACAACTTGGCCGATCAGCAGGGGCGGCTCCAATTGCAAGCCGTCGATTTGAGCCAGCGGTGTATGTCCGTCTCGGGAGCACACCCGGCGGGGCGGGAAATCCAATTGGCCGCGCACGATATGGGAGCCGCCACAGGCTCTCTTTTGCGGCATAACCAGCCGGGTACGCCGCCCCAACAAACGGCGGCCCTGGCCGCGCTGGACCAAGCGCTGCGCGATCTGCAAAAACAACTGGCCAAAGTGAACAACCAGCTTCAACAGCAGAATCTGGCCAGCCTCCGCCACGCCTACCAGCGCATCGCCCGAACCCAAACCCAAATTGAGGTCGCCACGCTGGCCATACAGCGGGATAAAGAGTCCCGTGGGCAACTCATGCGGCCCGACATACTGCGCCTGGCCGCGGGGGGCCGGGAGGAAGCCACCCTGATTGAAAAATTGCTGGCCTTAAGTGCGCGAATCAACCAGCAGGCCCCGATTATTGTCTGGATCAATAAACGAATTATTGCCGATCTGGCCATTGCCCGCATCCTGATGAATTCCGCCCACCCCGGTGTGGTGACAACGGATATCCAGCAGCACGCCCTGGAAAAATTGAACATGATTATCCGCGCCTTGAAAAAGGAGCAACAAAAGCTTAAAAAAAATGGTGGCGGCGGGGGGGGCGGCGGCGGGGGTGGACAAAAGCCCAAGCTGGTGCCTCCGCTGGCCCAGCTTAAATTGCTGCGGTCCATGCAGCGGCAAATCAATGCCGACACCCAGGATATGAACCGCCAGATGCAGCAGGCTCCCGCAGCCGCCAAAAAGGCGATTCAACAGGAAATTCGACGGTTGGGCAATTTGCAAGGGGCTTTGCAACATCAGGCGATTAAAGCCATAAAATCGATGCAGTCCGGGCCGAAGATGCCCGCCCCCATGCAAAATATTCCCAATGGACAACCTCCGAAAGGCAGGCTCTAAGATGAAAACGAACATGTATCGGCAAATGGGCTGGGTGGTTATGGTAGTGCTGGGAATTTCTCCAGCGGCGGGCTTGGTTGGTTCGCCCGTGGCGGGTGCGGCGCAGCCGCGCTGGCTGCAGCGTGGCTTGGCCTGGCCTGATTTAACACCCAGGTTGGTCCAACCCAAAACGGCTAAAACGCCCCCGCCCAACCCACAGCAGCTCGGCCGGATGCTTAAGGACATGCTGCAAGGCATGGGCCAAAGCGCCAACCACTTGTATTCTTACGATGCGGGAAAAACCACCCAGACCATCCAAAAGAAAATCATTTCCGATCTGGATCAACTCATCGCCATCGCCAAAAAAAATCCGCCGCCGGGCGGTGGTGGGAAGAGCAAAAAAAAGAATAAGGGCCAGAAAATGTCCCAAAACTCCAGGTCGCCATCCAGCGGGTCGAGTTCTCCGACCAATTCGCCCTCCGCCCCCGCCTCGCATTCCTACAACCCCGGCGGCGGCCCCATGAATCCGCAAACCGGAAAACCATTTCTTTCCAGCAAAAAACAATGGGGCAACCTGCCCGCCCGGGAGCGCAATTTAATTCTTAACGGCATACGCAAAAGCACCTTGCCG
>JAJZKJ010000024.1 GCA_021804195.1 Acidobacteriota bacterium | reverse complement strand
TCAACAAGAACACGCACATCATGGAAGCCACCAGCGGCAACACCGGTATTGCCCTGGCGTATGTATGCGCGGCCAAAGGTTACAAACTGACCCTGTACATGCCGGAGAGCATGTCGCTGGAGCGGCGTAAATTGCTGCGAATTTTAGGCGCGGACCTGGTGCTAACCCCGGCTGCGGAGGGTATGCCGGGCGCCATCCGTCGCTGCAACGAAGCGGCGACGATGGACAAAAATGCGCTCGTCGCCAAACAGTTCGACAATCCCGCCAATGTGGAAATTCACAGGACCACCACGGCCGAGGAAATCTGGAATGACACCGACGGAAAAGTGGATTGTCTCGTCGCCGCAGTGGGTACCGGAGGCACCATCAGCGGAGTGGCCGGCGTGATCAAGAAACGCAATCCCAATTTCAAGGCGATTGCCGTTGAGCCGAGCGGTTCGCCCGTCATCACGCAATGCAAGGCGAATCAGCCGCTCAAGCCGGGGCCGCACAAAATCCAGGGGGCGGGAGCGGGATTTATCCCGAAGAATCTTTACGTAAACCTGGTGGACGAAGTGATCCAGGTTAGCAACGAGGATGCGTTTGAATGGGCCAAAAGGCTGGCGAAGAAAGAGGGAATTCTCGCGGGCATCAGTTCCGGGGCCAACATGTGGGCGGCGGCGCAAGTGGCGGCACGCCCGGAAATGAAGGGGAAAATCATCGTGACCGTCATGGCCTCGACGGGCGAACGCTACATCAGCACCGCCATGTTTGAAGGACTTGACGTCTGATCGGCGCTAAACGGGAGTCGGGCATTCCATCCAAGAGAAGATCATGACCATGGCGGGGCCGACAGGATAAACACGAAACCGATGCACCAAAACCCAAGAACGCGGGAAAGCAGCGCCGTAGCCTTAGTTATCTGGATAGGTTAATATTCGGAGGCGACTGATGGCGGTTAAAATCATCTATCACGGCCATGCGTGTCTGGAGATACATTCCGGCGGGCAGCGCGTGCAACTTGATCCCTTTTACGATCAGAATCCGTTGGCGGATGTGAAATCAGACCAGGTAAATCCACAATACATTCTTCTGAGCCACGCGCATTTTGACCACGTGGACGACACGGTGCGGATCGCCAAACGGACCGGTGCCACCATCGCCGCCAATTTTGAAATCAGCCAGTATTATTCCAGGCAGGGTCTGAAAACCGCGGGGATGAACATCGGCGGAGGAATGAATTTTCCTTTCGGGCGGGCCGCGCTCACTTTTGCCATTCATACCAGTACGTTTCAGGACGGAACGCCCGGTGGTGTGCCGGGGGGCTGGATGGTGCAGATCGGCGAACGGAACATCTATTTCGCCGGCGACACGGCTCTGTTCGGCGACATGGCTTTAATCGGTCGGTTATGGAAAATTGATCTGGCCTGCCTGCCCATCGGCGATTGCTTCACCATGGGGCCGGACCATGCCCTGCTGGCCGCGGAAATGCTCCAGGCCCGCTGTGTGTTGCCGATCCATTACAACACTTTCCCGCCGATCAGGCAGGATGCCGCGGCGTTTGGCCGGTCTTTGCGGCAGAAGGACATCAAGCCGGCGATCCTCCAGCCGGGCGAAAGCTTCGATCTACTCTAAAAAAAACGGGGCCGCCCACTGCAACGCACAACAGGCGGCCCAGATTATGGGAGGAAACTACGACTACCGTTATATCTATCGACCATAGTCGGCCAAAGGTTGAATTTTTGTAATTGTTATACAATGCCTCGCATGTCGCGCAAGACGAAATCAACCGCCGCCGGGACCCGCCCCATGGTTTATCTTGTCGGCGGCGGCGCCGGCGATCCCGGTTTGCTCACGCAAGCCGGCGCGGCGGTTCTTAAGCGGGCGGCGGTTGTGGTTTATGACGCCCTGGTCAATCCCGCCCTGCTGGATTTGTGTCCACCGGACACCGAGAAGATATACGCCGGAAAATCAGCCGCGCGGCACACGCTGGACCAGGACCGGATCAACGCTCTGCTGGTGCAAAAGGCCCGGCAAACAGCCGGTGACATTGCTCGAACGGAACGCGTGGTGGTCCGGCTCAAGGGCGGCGATCCTTACGTGTTCGGGCGCGGGGGTGAAGAGGCCCAATACCTGCGGACGCAGGGCATTCATTTTGCCGTTATTCCCGGAATTACGGCGGGAATTGCCGGACCCGCGTATGCCGGTATCCCCGTCACCCACCGCGATTTTACCCGCACGGTGACTTTTATCACCGGCCATCGGAAGCAGGCCGCGTACGATCATGAAGAGATCCCGGATTCCGGCTTAAACTATGAATCCCTGGCGGCCCTTGGCGGAACACTGGTGTTTTACATGGGCGTCCAGGCCCTGCCGGAAATCACCCGCCGGCTCCATGCCGCGGGTATGGCTGCGGATATGCCGGCGGCGGTGATTCAGTGGGCCACTTACCCCCGCCAGCGGACGATTGTCAGCACGCTGGCCGGTCTTGCCGAGGCGGCCCGAAAAGCCGGAATCCAGGCCCCGGCGATTACCATCATCGGGCAGGTTGTGAATCTGCGGGCAGAACTCAACTGGTTTGAAAGCCGCCCGCTCTTCGGTAAAACCGTGCTGGTAACGCGTACCCGCCCGCAAGCCGGGCGGTTATCGACGCGGCTTGCGGACTTGGGCGCCAACGTCATTGAATCGCCCGTCATAGAACTGGCCCCCGCAGCCGACGAATTCGCCATCGATCAGGCGCTGGCGCAACTGAACCGATATGACTGCGTAGTCTTCTCCAGTCCCAATGGCGTGGAAGCCGCATGGCGGCGCATGGGAGAGCTTCACTTGGATGCGCGGGCTTTCCCCCGCCGCGTAGCAGCCATCGGACCAGCCACCGCCGAGGTATTGCGCACCGTCGGCATCACGGCGGACTTGGTACCCGAAGAATTCATAGGCGAAAAACTTGCTGCTGAATTGATTGAGCGGTTGGGAGACAAAGGTGACCTGAAGGGACAACAATTCCTCCTGCTTCGCGCCGATATCGCCCGCGGAGAGTTGCGGCGGGAATTGATCCGTGCCGGCGCCGTGGTGGAAGATATGGCGATTTACCAAACCGTCGCGCCTAAAACGCTCTGCGCCGAGGCGATTGAGGCGCTCCGGAACGGCATGGTCGACTGGATTACCTTCACCAGCGCTTCGACGGCAACTAATCTGCACGCCCTGCTCCCGCCGGAACTAAGGGACCGGGTCGCACGCACCAACCGGCTTTCGATCGGCCCGATCACTTCGGCGGCGCTACGCCGGCTCGGCTGGCCGCCCACGGCGGAAGCGGCACGGCATGACATTCCCGGCATGATTCAGGCGCTAACGGTTCAGGCAGGATCGCCTACGCCACCACCGCCTGCATGAACGCTTGCAAGCGAACCGGATCCTTTTTCCCCGGCTGGGATGGTATTTCGACGCCGCTGGATACATCCACCGCCCAAGGGCGGGCAATGCGAATGGCTTCCCCGACATTATCAGGATTCAACCCTCCGCCCAGCACCAGCGGCGGTAGTTGGTCCAGGATGCCCGCGGCACGGGCTTCGGCGATCCAATTCCAATCAAACGCCATACCGGCGCCACCCTGTTTTTCCGGAGAAAAAGCGTCTAGCACAATTGCCGCGGGCGGAAAATTCCACTGCCGCACGTGGATTGCCAGGTTCATCACATCCGCTTTGGCAGCCACGCGCACCACCGGCCAAAGTCCGGTGGCGGCGATGATGCCGTCGCTAAACCCGATCTCGTCCCAAGAGCCGTAAAGCTGAAAATAGCGAATCGTCAGACGCTCGCGGAGCGTATAAAAATCATCGCCGCGCTGTTCGGGATCCATGTTGATCAAGGCCACCGTACCAACCAGCGGCGGCAGAACCCGGAGAATTGCGTCGGCGGTTTTGATGTCGATTTTACGCGGACCGCCGACGAAATTCAGACCGATCGCATCGGCGCCGGCCGCGGCGGCGAGCACGGCGTCCTGGGGACGGGTGATACCGCAGATTTTCACACGCGTGCGTTCCATGGGCGATATTGTAACTCCATTGGCCGGCGGCGGGGCGCTGCCTCCCCCGCGCCACTTATCCGAGGTCGGGAACTGGTCTGGCCAAAGAGACGAGGATAGAATCCCGATATGAATGTTGCGAATCTTCCGGTACGGCGCGCGGTTCGATCGGCGGGAATATTTCTGGGGCTGGCGCTGTTTTCAGCCGTTGGCGGTTGCGTGGAACGGTCCATCACCGTGGTGACCGATCCTCCCGGCTCACTGGTGTATTTGAACGATGTGGAAAAGGGCCGTTCTCCCTGCACGATTGATTTCAAATGGTACGGCACGTATGGCGTGCGCCTGCGGGGTCGAAAGAACATCGGAACACTGCAGAAGCCCAAGTACGACTACTATTACCTGCATACCCATCGCACCACGGTCCGGCCCTGGTTCGAGTGGTACGGCATGGATCTGGTCGCGAGCCTTCTACCGATACAATTCCGGGACCACGAGATTTGGGCTTTCACCGTACCGCCGGTTCCGCGGGAAAACAGCGACCAGCTGATCCAGAATGCCCGGCGGCTTAAAGCACAGCTTCCGAAAAGTGGCGGCGAATAAGAATCCATCTCCCAAGAGAGCACGAGGACGTCGCTTCGCGGCGGGGTTTATTTGGCTTTCTGAGCATCATGCGGGATAAACAATTTCCGGAGGATATGATCGCTGTTGAGCTCTTCGCCGCTCAGCGCCATCGCCAGCAATTCGCCGCCAAGCACATCCGGGGCAATGATCAGATCCGGCCCGACGCGATGCACACGCGGGAAATTCTTGCTGTTTTTCACCGCGGCCACGGTGCGGGCCTTGCCTCCCAATTCCTTGGCCGCCATCACGATAAAGGCGTTTTCACTATCATCGGCACGAAGCGCCAGGATGGCCAACGCCCGTTCGCCGCCGGCCTGGCGCAGCACTTCGATATCCGAAGCATCGCCAACGATCCAATCACCGTCTTGCATCCACAGATTTTCCGGCTTGGTCGAAACAATCACCGCCACCGGCAGATGCCTGGCCTTAAGTTCCCGATAGGTGTTGTGCGCCAGCGCGTTGTCCCCGATGATAATGTAATGATCCTGCTTCATACGTTTTTTTTCTCCGGCCAGGAGGCGTTGCATACGATTATTCACCAGCGGCACAATAATAGCCGAGATGGAAGTTGCAAATACGGTGATGCCCAGAATAATAACGGATATCACAAAAAAGCGGGCGTCATCGCTCTTGGGAACAATGTCTCCATAGCCGACGGTGGATAACGTGACCACGGAAAAATACAGAGCGGTTGCCAGGGTATTGATGTGCGGCGAAAAATCCTGGCCCAGCACATAAGAACCGAAAACTGAATACCCCAGCAGCAGAAGCACGCTGACCACGGAGAAAAGGGTGCCCGCGGCCAGACTGGAACGCGAAAACGAACGGTGAAATACCAACAGCACAATCAGCAGCAACGCGTTGAAAACGGTGAGCGTCCCCCACCGCAAATTGCTTTGATGCAGAATCAAAGCCAGTGTCGCCGCGGATAACAGCAAAGCGACCGCCCAGGCGAATCGCGAGCGAAACGCCAATCCCAAAGACATCACCAGAATAACCGCGCCCGCCGCAGCTTGTGGAATACCAGCCAGGCCGCGCAATTTCAGTACCTGCCCGATAGGCAACATGGGCTTGAAATGCACAAGGGCGGGAAACCCCGGCGCGCCCCGCATGATGCCGTCCAGTAGATTGGCAAGCCCCAAAAGACCAACCGCAACCGCCACCACAACGTGCGGAAACCAGCTATCCCAATACACTCTGTGCCGCGTTTGCCGGGCCCATTGCCGCCACCGCCGGTGAAAAGAAAACGGCAGGCTTGAGAATACGCGCGGCATTTAGAACCTTTCCGAAGGAGCTTAAATTTCAGAAAACATCGTATTTTAAACCGCCGGATATCGCCACGTACCCCCCGGCGGGGATGACGCCGGACCAATCCCGCCAGCCGTTGCGGATGGCTCACAGAGCACTAGCGAGCATGTGGCGAAGCGCCGACGCCATACGATGTTTGAACCCCCCGACCGTCCATGCGATAGTAGAAGGAATGAAGAATCGTCCGGCTATGATCCCCGCACGACTCCGGCGGTCATATTTCATATATTGTATAATGGAAGCAAGCCTATGGATATGAAAAGAATCCATACGAGCCGGGCCGCCTCCCACCAGGCCGGCGGTTCGGTCCCTTCCGCCGCCTGGCCGAAGGCGGGTTTCGCGCTGCGCCTTCTTGACGAATTGGTTTACTGGGGCGCGGGTGTAAGTATCCTGACCGGACAGAGCTGGCGTTGGATCGATCTGCGTTTCGCCGGCGGGTCGATGCAGACTTTCCTGCCGGGATTGTGGCTGGCGTCGCTGATGGCGCTGGCGGTGGCGCGGCGCGTGGATTTTCCCCGGCGCGGGCCGATCACGCCGGAGCGGCTGCGGCGGCGATTGCGATGGAACCGCCTGCTGCTGCTGCCGTCATGGTTGATCATGCTGGTATTGTTTCTGAACACGGTTACCTATTACGAAATATGGAACCAACGGGACGGCGACCTGGCGTTCTTCATACCGATGTGTTTACCGGTGCTGCTGGTTCTGGCGGCATGGATGGGCCAATGGCCGGGGCGAATACTCGCGGCGAAGCCGGAATCGCTGCTGCCGCCGCCGGTCAAGTACTGCCGGTTGATACCACCACACGCCTGGTATGATCAGGCGGCGGAGGGATGCGTCATCCTGCTGATGGTGTGGATATTTGGCTTTGCCTTCCGGTCCAACCCGCCGCCGAAGAACATGCGGGCCGACCTGGCGGTGGTTTTCGGTAACGCCGTGCTGCCGCACGACGTTTGCGGGCGAACCATGGAGAATCGCACGCTGGCGGCCATTGGGCTCTATGAACGCCGGCGGGTGCGCTACCTGATGCTCAGTGGAAGAGCGCCCCATGGCGCCGGCGATCCGCGGCAAAATGAAACCCTGGCGATGTACAACCTGTGCCGGGCCGCGGGAGTTCCAGCCCGGAATCTGATCAAGGATTTTCACGGCGATAATACCCGCACCAGCGTGTACGACGCCGTGAACCTGATGCGCCGGCGCCGCTGGAAAACGGTGGTGGCGGTGAGTTCGGACTATCACCTTCCGCGAATACGGCTGGCGTTCGCCCAACTCGGCGTGCGCGCCTGGACGGCGCCGAGCGTTTCCCGCCAATGGCGCCAGACCAATCCCTACGCGCTGTTGCGGGAACTGGTGGCGTATCCGGTATACCTGCTGGATCCTGATTATCATGATCCGGAGTTAAAAAAATGATCCCGGGCCTGGTCCGCCTCCCGAGCGCCGGCGGAAAGCGAAGAAACACGCACGACATATATATAAAACTACTATTATGTGACATTATATAAATTACATCCGCGTGCGCCAAGTCAAAGCGTCGGAGAGAATGGCTTTGTTGGAGTGTTCGATCTGCGCCCCCGCGGGCAGACCGCGCGCCAGGCGCGTGACGGTAACGCCGGTTTCCCGCAGCCGGCTTTGCAGGTACAGCGCGGTGCCGTCGCCTTCCATGGTGGGGTTGGTCGCCAGGATGACTTCCCGCGCCGCCGGTTCGCCCCTTTCATCGCGCCGCCGCAGCCGCTCCAGCAGGGCGTCGACCGTGAGATTTTCCGGCCCGATTCCCTCCAGTGGCGCCAGGCGACCCAGTAGAACGTGATATACGCCGTGGTATGCGCCCGTCGCTTCGATCTGGAAAAGATCCTTGGACTGCTCCACCACGCAAATCACGCCATGATCGCGCGTGGCATCGGCGCAAATTTCACAGGGATCGTTCTCCGTCAGATGGAAGCATATTTGGCAGTGACGCACCCGCTCCTTAACGGCTCGGATGGCGTCCGCCAGAGCCAGAGCTTCTTCCGGGCTGCTCTTGAGAATGTGAAACACCATTCGTTCGGCCGAGCGGGCGCCAACTCCCGGCAGGCGTCCGAACAGTTCCATGAGCCGCCGTACCAGAGTACTGTAACCCGCCTTGGAGTCGCCCATAAACCGAGCTTTCTTCACATTTGCCGGAACAACGGCCGCGGGTGTTCACGGTTTTTTCGACCGCCTGGGAAAGACGGGCGATCGCGCCGTTCCGCGGCCTATCAGGATTCACCCGGCGGATCAGCAGCCGGACTTTCGACATCCACCACCTGGGCGCCGAATTGATCGATCAACCTCCGCACGGTGGGAATGGCCTGGGCGCGGCGAATCAATTCCGGCGGCGCCACCCGGCGCGCCACGGGAACAGGAGCCGCGGTGTTTGGCGGCGATTCCATTTCCGCCGGGCGGCCTTGCTCGCCAGGCGCCGGAATGATCCGCAGGCGAATCGGTCGGCCCACAACAGCCCCCAATGCCGCCTCCAGTGATTGCCGATATTTCTCGCCGGCGCCCATGTTTACCAGCCGAGCCGGCACTGCGAGCTGAGCTGTCCCGGCGGCGGCATCCAGATGGCTCAACCGGGCACGCCCGCCGAGCATCTTTACAATGACGGCACCTTTGTTTTCCAGTAAATGTTTCTCCACCTTTTCCCAAAGCGTTTCCAAATGGCCGCCGGGGGCTTGTACCTCAACCGACTCGTGAAGCGGCGTCGGCGGCTCTTCGCGGGACGGTTGGTAAACCGGGGGCGGCGCCACTGCGCTGGAAAACGCCGGGGCGGGCGTGGCGGGGATTGCTTTCGGCCGGGCCATCACGGATTCATTTTTTTTTTGCGGGGCGATCGGTTCGCCCGCCGGTGGAATATTTTCCAATGTTTCCCGCAGCGAGGTGAACTGTGGCGAGAGGGCCAGGCGAACAATCAGGGCGTCGAAAAGCGGACGCTGCATGGTGCTGCCGCGCAGGGAGCGCAGCGTCTGATCACCCAGGGCGATGTGATGCACCAGCGTGGGCGGGTCAAAGTGCGGGGCCAGTTTCGAGAGCATCCCGCGCCATTCCGCCGGCACGTCCAGCAGATCGGTCTTGTCGCCGCACACGCGGAGAATCATCAGATTGCGAAAGAATTCCATCAACTCCGCCAACGCCTGTTCGGGAGCCATGCCCTCGGCGAGCATGGCGTGTATCAGCCGCAGAGCCAGGGCCGCGTCGCCATCGGCCATGGCCCCCACCAGGCCGGCCAGAGCCGCCACGGATGGCTTACCGAGCAATTCATCCAGCAACGTTTCGGTGATGTGCCCCGCCCCCAGTGACAGGACGCGATCCAGCAGCGAAAGCGCGTCGCGCATCGATCCGAAAGCCAGCAGAGCGATACGATGCAGGGCCGCCGGTTCGGCCCGGACCTTTTCTTGTTCGCAAATTTTTCCCAAATGCCCGGCGATGCGGACCGTGGGGATGCTCTTAAAGTCATACCGCTGGCAACGGCTCAGAATCGTCGGCGGAACCTTGTGAACGTCGGTGGTGGCGAAGATGAACTTTACATGGGCCGGGGGTTCCTCCAGTGTCTTGAGCAGGGCATTGAACGCCGGCGTTGAGAGCATGTGAACTTCGTCGATGATGTAAATTTTATAGGGCGAACGGCTCGGCATGACGCCCGCGTTCTGGCGCAGGTCGCGTATCTGCTCTACGCCGTTATTCGAGGCTCCATCAATTTCAATGACATCGATATCCTCGCCGCGACCGATGGCCAGACAGGTCGAACAAGTACAGCAAGGCTCTCCCGCGCTGGTTTTAGGACAGTTGATCGCCTTGGCCAGAATGCGGGCCGAGGACGTTTTTCCCACCCCCCGCGTGCCGGTAAAGAGAAAGGCATGGGCCAGCCGCTTCCCCGCCACGGCGTTTTTGAGCGTCTGGGCGATAGCTTCCTGACCGATCAATTCGTCGAAATTCAGCGACCGGTAGCGCCGCGCCAGCACTGTGTATCCATCGGACATGCGAACACTATAACTTTGAGTCCGTCCCGCGGCCAGAGCCGCGCCGTGATCGATGGCGGGGCGTTATGCAGACAACGCCGGCGGCGTTTCCCATTTCGGGCGCGTCTTCCACCGCCGGTGAATCCATAGATATTGCGACGGATCTTCGCGAACGAACGTTTCAATCGCCCGCGTATAGCGCTCGGTGATATACCGCAACTCGTCCGGTTGCCCGTCCCAATCTTCCGGCTGGATGATGTCCGTCACGCCCAGGTCGAATTCAAAACGGTCGCCGCGCCGCCGGGCGTAGCCGATTATCACCGGCACACGGTATTGAATCGCCAACAACCCGATGCTTTTGTAGGTGCTGGCCAATCGGCCGAAAAACGGTACGAACAGGCCCTTGGGTCCCGCGTTCTGATCGGCGATGAATCCGAGAATTCCCTTGTTCTGGAGCACTTCCTGCGCGGTGGTGGTGACGCCCCGCTTGGACAAAATGATCTGTCCCCGCTTTTCCCGCACTCCCAGAAGCCAGGAATCGATGTGGGGATTGTCGATCGGTCGGGCGATGCTGTAGGTGCGAAATCCCAGCGTCGCGAGCGTAAAGCCCAGAATCTCCCAATTGCCGTAATGGCCGGTGAGCACAATGGCCCCGCCTCCCCGCAGGGCGACGTTCAGGGCTGCTCGCATGTTATTCAGATGCACGTATCGGTGCCACGTTTCCACGTTGATAATGCGCGTGGTGAAAAGCACATCCATCGCCAGTTCACAGAAGTGCTCGATGGATTGCCGTCCGATCCTTTCGATCTGGTCGCGCGGCAGTTCGGGAAAGCTCCGGCTGAGATTTTCGATCGCTCTGGCCCGGTGTTTGCCGTCCAGAGTCCAAAGCAGCGAACCAAACGTCCGCGCGGTGCGCAAGTTGGCGTTAACCGGAAAAATGCCGAGCATCATCGCGGCCCAGCGGGCCGCCAGATAAGTCGTCAAATCCAGGGTGGGCGACTGCTTTTTCATGGGTTCCCAACTGCGCCCGGCAGGACTCGAACCTGCAACCCCGTGGTTCGAAGCCACGTGCTCTATCCAATTGCGCTACGGGCGCTTCGCGAACATCCTAGACGTCCGCCACCCGCTTAGCCAGTTTATATCCCGCGGCTCTAAAAATCACACCATACACCATACATCTTGGATTGACGGGCGCCTCCACCCGGCGCACAATGAAATGGAAAACCATTATTCGTGGCGGCATGTTCCATCGCAGGCGTCGGCGATCTGATGATAGATGATCTGGTCAAGCTCACGGAACGCCTAGGGCAAGGAAGTTATCTTATCATATTTGTCGTCGTGGCGCTGGAATGCCAGGCTTTTCTCGGACTATTCATGCCCGGCGAAACGTTGGTGCTGGCCAGCGGCTTCCTTGCGGGTCAGGGGCTGTTCGATCTCAAGGCGCTGATCATCACCGTTGCTGCGGGGGCAATCGTCGGCGACAGCATCGGCTACGAATTAGGCCGGCGGGTCGGGACCGCCTGGCTGTTGCGGCATGGACGCTGGGCGGGGCTGAATGAAGAGAAGCTCCAGCGCGTCCAGGGATTTCTGGCGAGCCACGGCGGGAAAAGTGTTTTCGCCAGCCACTTTCTCCATCTGCTGCGCTCTCTTATGCCATTTATGGCCGGTTCGTCGCAGATGCGCTATTTGCGTTTTTTATTTTACAACACCATGGGCTGTATTCTCTGGGCCGCCACCTTTGTGCTGGTGGGTTACGGCCTGGGCGAAAGCTGGAAAGTGGCGGAACATTGGATTGGCCGCGCCAGCGCGATTACCGGCGGCGCGCTGGCTCTGGTCATCGGGCTGGCCTGGCTTGGACGGTGGGTGAGTCGGCATGAAGCGGAAATCAGAGGCGGCTGGCAGGCTCTTCTTCAACGTCCGCGCCTGGCGGACGTCTAGGATGTTCGCG
>JAJZKJ010000527.1 GCA_021804195.1 Acidobacteriota bacterium | reverse complement strand
CGGGCACCGTTTTTTTTCCAAATCCGAACGGGTCATGCAGTGGTGGCTCGATCTGCTGCCTTTGGCCGAAGCTCCCGGCGAGGGTGCGGCGTTGCACTATCACCGTCAAACCACCCCGCTCGCCGCCGCCGCGCCGGTGGCCGAATCCGGCTCCGACCGGGTCATGCTGCTGCGCCCGCGCAAAAGCCGCATCTATTACGACCGCCGGTTTTTCGACTACCCGCTCGCCTTTACCCCGCAGCTCGTCTGGAATCTGGGGCTGGGGCGCACCGTCAAAATCGCCGCCAGCTATCAGATGGCCAAGCTGTTTCCGCGCCGCCCCGAAGTCACGCTCGAAGATTTTTTCATCAACCGCTTCGGCCGCCAGCTCTACGCCACTTTTTTTCGCGACTACACCGAAAAGGTCTGGGGCCTGCCCTGCGATCAGATCAGCGCGGAATGGGGCGCTCAGCGCATCAAGGGGCTCTCGCTCGCCCGCGCCGTCCGCCACTTCATGGGCAAAATCTTCCGCGGTCCCGGCGTGGACTACCGCCAGAGCCAGACCGAAACCTCGCTCATCGAACAGTTTCTTTATCCTAAATTCGGCCCCGGCCAGCTCTGGGAATACGCGGCTGAATTAATCCGCGCCGGCGGCGGCGAATTGATTTTGGGCCGGCAGGTCACCGCCCTGCGCTGCGAGGACGGTCAGGTGCGGGAAGTGGAAAGCCGCGATGAAGCCGGCCAGATCCACCGCGATCCCGCCGACTTCGTGATCTCGACCATGCCGGTTCAGGAGCTGCTGCGCGCCCTCCGCCCGGCCCCGCCGCCCGAAATTCTGAGTCTCGGCGACGGCCTGGTCTATCGCGATTTCATCACCATCGGCCTGCTGGCCCGCCGGTTGAAGCAGACCGAGGCCGACGGCCGTCCGCTTCAGGACAACTGGATTTACATCCAGGAACCGGAGGTCAAAATCGGCCGCCTCCAGATCTTCAATAACTGGAGCCCCTATATGGTCGCCGACCCCTCCACCACCTGGCTGGGTCTCGAATACTTCTGCAATGCCGGCGATCCGCTCTGGCAAATGCCCGATGCGGATCTGCGCCGCCTGGGCGCGCGCGAGCTGGCGCAAATCGGGCTCCTCGACGAGGCCATGGTGCTCGACGGCTGCGTGGTGCGGGTGCCCAAAACCTATCCCGCATATTTCGGCACGTATAAGCACTTTGGCCAAATCCGGCAGTGGCTCGACCCCTTGCGGAATCTCTATCTCACCGGCCGCAACGGCATGCACCGCTACAATAATCAGGACCACTCCATGCTCACCGCCATGGCCGCCGTGGATAACATCGTCAGCGGTAAAACCGCCAAGGACCACATCTGGGCCACCAACACCGAGCCCGAGTATCACGAAATCAAATCGCGCGGCCAGTCCGCCTGACCTCGGTCATATCGCGGCATGAATTCAGTTGAAATGCTTTCTGCTTCTGTTGTCGCCCGCCCGCGCTGGCCTGTCCGGGCCCAACGGTTTGTTCAGTGCTACGCGAATGCCATCTGCTGGGGACTTTTGACCGGAACCTGGCTCTATCTGTCCAGCGTCACCTGGGCGACTTGGCCGAATCTGGATATTGATTGCGGCCGCGATGTCTATATTCCGGCCCGCATTGCCGGCCTCCTGCCCGGCGGACCGGTCATCCTCTATCGCGATCTGCAATACCAGTTCGGCCCCTTGATTCCCTACGGCTACGCCCTGCTGTTTCGCCTCTTCGGCCTTCATCTGGATATCGTCTATCTCACGGGAATCCTGGTCGCCTGGGGGATTATCGCTTGCACCTACGCCATCGCGGCCCGGCTTGCCGGCCGTCCGGTCGCGCTCCTCACCGCCTTGACGGTCATGATTGTGTTTGCGTTTCGGCAAGGCAATTTCAACTATATATATCCCTATACCCTGAATGTTAATTATGGATTATTGTTTCTGGCGCTGATGCTTTGGGCCCTCATCCGCATCCTGGATCATCCGCGCATTCAATACCGTGATTTTCTCTGGATCGGCGGCTGTGCCGCGATCAGTCTGCTGCTCAAGCAGGAATACGGTCTGGCGGCGATGATGCTGCTCGCCTATGCCCTCTGGGATCTGCCGCGCCGGCGGCCGGAAAGCAAAGCCTGGAAAATCCGCGTCTGCCTGCTGGCGCCTCTGGCCCTCCCGGGCCTGATCTATGGATATTTTTTAACGGTCGCGGGCTGGCATCGGCTGGTCTATGAAAATTTGTTTGCCCTGTATATCGTGCGCAACGCGCGCATTTTTTACGGCCGGCTGGAAGCCATTCATCTTTGGCGTGCCTGGTTTTTATGGCAATGGCGTCTGCGGCAGTGGTTTTTTCCCTCTCTGCTCTGGGTCCTGGCCCTCACTGCCTTGTGGGCGTGGATGGAAAAATATAAAAAGGGAAAATTTTCTCCCTGGCTGGTGGCGCTGTTTCTGGCTTACCCGGCCTGGCGGCTGGATACTCATAGGGAGCTGGTGAGTTGGCGGATTTTTG
>JAJZKJ010000023.1 GCA_021804195.1 Acidobacteriota bacterium | reverse complement strand
CGGGTGGTTGTCGCGGGCATGATGGTTCCTCCTTGAACAGAAGCCATAACTTCCGAACCACTTCCTGTGGATCAGTTTCTCCCATTCTACCAATCGCCGACCCCGGACAGAAACTGTCACAGGCCCATCCGCAACCGCAACCCGGTCTCTCGTCCTGGCGCCCCTCACCCGACCGGTCTAATTACAAGGGAATCCCCTGGCACCGTAGGTGCGACAAAAAGCTATTCTGCACGGCTGCGCCAAAAGCCGCTGGGGCAAGCTATTCACCGCGTTCCTGCCGGCGATCAGCCGAAAGGCCATGAAAGCCATTGTGACGGAAGTCCGTGGCTGGGGTCTTCAACGGAGTAACGTCCTGGAACTGGAGGAACTGTCGCGGACATTCAATTCGAAAATCCGTGGCTGGGTCACCTATTATGGACGGTACTACCCAACGGCGCTCCGACGTGTCTTCCGCCATCTGAATCGGCGGCTGGTGCGTTGGGCGCAGCGGAAATACAAACGATTCCGAACCCACGAGCGACGAGCTTGGCACTACCTGCGTCATCTGGCGCAGGGACAACCAGATCTGTTCGCCCACTGGGCCATCGGAATCACGCCATAATATTATGGCAAAGCGATGATGGGAGCCGGATGAGCCGAGAGGCTCATGTCCGGTTCTGCGAGAGCGCGGGGGTGAAACTCCCCCGCGCCACTCACCCTCTTGCCTTGACCAACCGGAAGAGTATGAGGCCGCTTGGCCTTTGGCGCCCTTAGCACGTACAATTACAACCGTTGCCGCCGGTCGGGCCGTAAATCCCGGCGCCAGGAAAAGACCTATTTCTGGAAATGCCGCCGGGCGGGCAGTGGCGGAGTATGGCTTTTCATGCGATCTACGGTCTGTTCTTGAGAAAGGATTGAAGATGAGTGAACAATTCAAAGACAAAATCGTTCTTGTCGTTGATGACGACGCCGACGTGCTGGTCACCATTACCACGGCGTTGTCCACCACGGGCGCCAAGGTTCTTTCCGCTCCGGACGGCAACACCGCCGTCGAAATTGCCGAGCGCGAACAACCCGATCTGATCATCCTGGACATGATGCTTCCGAAGCGCAGCGGTTTTCTGGTGCTCGAACGCATCAAGGCGCGCAAGCCCAAGGGCGACAAACCTCATGTCATTATGATCACCGGGAACCTCGGCACGCGGCACAAAACATATGCCGAATCCCTGGGCGTAGAAGATTATCTCAATAAGCCGTTCCGCATGGATCGTCTGCTCTCTTCCATGGAGCGGTTGCTCAATCCACCGGCACGCCAATAAAGGTTCGATGCGCGGCGCATTTCATGCCTGAATTACCCGAAGTCGAACATCTGCACCGTACGCTCCAGCCGCTGGTGATGGGCGTCGCCGTTACGGGGGTAAGAATTCTGCGGCCTGCTTACCTGCGTACGCCTCCGGGGCCGTTTCGTAAACTTGTCGGCCGGTCGGTGCGGAAAACCACCCGGCACGGGAAAAAGATTTTTTGCACTTTCGATGACTCCCAAACGCTTGTGGCGCATCTGGGCATGAGCGGCGGTATGGTGCGGGCAAAACCAGACGATCCTCTCCAACCACACACCCATATTGTTTTTGATCTCGCCTCCGGATGGCAACTCCGGATGCATGATCCCCGGCGATTTGGCGGGTTGTGGCTTTATTCTTCCCCGGAAGAAGCGCACGAGCGCCACGTCCATGAAGTCCTGGGAGTGGACGCCCTGGAACTTGCGCCGAAACACCTGCGGCACTGGAACTCATCTTCGGCCCGGCTCAAGACCGCCTTGCTTTCCCAGCGCGACGTGGCGGGATTGGGTAATATTTACATCGACGAATCACTCTGGTTGGCCCGGCTGCATCCGCTGCAGATGGTGAGCCGAATTTCGCCGGCGCTCCGGGTGTTGCTGGTCAAGCACATCCGCGCCATCTTGCACCGGTCGATTCGCCTGGGTGGAACCACTTTGCGCGATTACCGGAATGTCGCCGGACAAAAAGGACGATTCGCCAGCCATCTGGCCGTCTATGGCCAGGCCGGCCAACTCTGCCGGCGCTGTGGAACGCCGTTGGCTTCGCTTCGTGTTTCGGGACGCGCCACGGTGTTCTGCCCCGCCTGTCAGCGCCGCAGATGAATCTCCACCCCGGGAAAACGTTTCCCTGCCGCCTTCCCTGCGGCAAGCCGGGACCATGGATTCCGGCACTTGGGATTCCGAAACTGGCCGTATCAAGAGCGGCGGGTTAAATTATACATCAGGATGTAAGACATGCCGCATTCGGACATACTGCTGAGTTTGGCCGCCCTGCTGCCGCTGCTGGCGTGCCTTCTGGCGCTGTTACGAAGATCGAAAACGCCGATCGTTGCCGCCTATGTTAGCATCGGCGCAAGTCTGATGAGTTTAACCCTGACCCTGTTGGCCATCGCCCGCCGTTTGGGCCGCGGTGGGATGGCGGGCGCTATCCATCAGCGGCTGGGACTCTTTTGTTGGCTGCCATTGCCTGGAGGATATCCTCCCGTACCGCACCAGGGGCTGACCTTCGGCGTATCGGTCGATTCTTTGAGCCTGGTCTTTTTCCTGCTGGTTCTGCTGCTTCATTTGCTTTCCGGAGTTTATTCGCTTTCACTGTTGCGGCAGCGGGAAATTCACTCTTTATATTTTGCCGGAACCAATCTATTTACCTTCAGCGTGCTGGCCATGCTCATCTCCGCCAATATCCTGCAGCTTTATGCGTTTCTTGTCCTCGCCGGAATCGGGGCATTCTGCGTCGGTTTTACGGCGTGGCGGTCCGATGACCGTGCCGCGCCCCGCCGGCTTTTGACGGGGGCCATCGTGGCTGATGCACTTTTTCTCATTGGAATGGGTATTCTGCTGGCGCATGGTCCCGTCAGCATTTTGACCGTGCGCCCGCGGGCGGGCGAACTTATTGTGCCGGCAAGCGTGGTTCCCGCCGTGGGGAGCCATGCCCCTGCGTACATTTTCCACTTCAGCGGTCCGCCGGGATTTCTGGGCCTGGGATGGATGGATTGGGTGGGTATCTGCCTGCTCGCCGGTGCTATGGCCCGATCGGCGCAATTTCCTTTTCACTGCTGGCCGATGGATTTTCTTCCCATGCCGTCGCCGGCCAACGCTCTGATCGGCGGCGCCCTGATCGCCGTTTGCGGACCTTATTTGTTGGCCCGGTTGTTTCCCCTGCTGAACCTGAATATCCGGCTGGTGGCGGCCATCTGCGGCGCCACCACCCTGACCATCGCCGCACTGGTGGCGCTGGTGCAGACCGACATTAAACGCCTGGTGGCTTGGCTGCTGATTGCCTGGACGAGTCTTGCGTTTCTGCTTCTGGGAGCCGGCGCCTATCGGGTCGGCGTCCTGGAATCCATCCTGGCCTGCCTGGCCGCCGCAACGCTGTTTCTGGTGGTCGGAAGCGTGCTGGGCGCGGTGGGGGGGCAACGCGATATTCGCCTGATGGGGGGCCTTTGGGCGAAGCTGCCGGTCACGGCCGGCGCGGCGTTGTTGATCACCATGTCGGCGACGGGACTGCTGGCGTTGGGAGGTACTCCGGCTTTACAAGTTGGTTTGACATATCTTGAACATTATGCATCCGCCATCGGTGGTTATGGACGGCTTCTTTTCTGGGCGCCCGCTCTGGTCGGCTATCTCCTGCCTCTGGCCATGTGCCGATGGTGGTGGCTGGTATTCGCAGGCCGGGCCAGGAGCGTGTTGCCCGCCGGAGTCTCGGAATCTCCGGTCCGCACCCTGCCGATCCTCCTGTTGACTTTGGGAATTCTCACGGCGCAACAGCCGTGGATCGGTCTGACCAAACTGCTGGTCAGACCGGCGCCTGGGGCGTTCCGGGCGGCCATCTTCCCCCCTCTGACGGGGACTACGGTCGGCCTGATCATTGCCCACCTGCGCTGGGCATGGCCGGCGGTGCTGGCCCTGATCGCGGCGATCTATTTTGTCGACCTGCAGTACGCCGATCGTATTCGCCGCTTTCCGGGTTTAAACCTGATTCATCGCTGGCTCAATCAGGATATGTTTTTTTCTGATTTGTATACGGCGTCGCTGGGCCGACCGGTTCGGCTTCTGGCGCAGGGGTTCGCCTTCCTTGACAAATGGATCGTGGGATGGGCGTTGCTTACGGGCACCCTGATCCTGCGCCTGGGCGCGTTGATCTGCGCGGCTTGGGAACGACGCGTTCTCGAATTTTCCATCGGCGGACGCAATCCCCAGCGGGCCGGTTGGGGTGTTTTTCGCAGTGCGGCGCCCGGCGCCCAGGTATGGCGATCCCTGCTGCTTTTGTTGTTGCTGATCGTTCTGTTCTTTTTTATTGCCCTCCTGCTGGCGCCGCACGGATGGTCTTACCCGGCCCGGTTATGACGATTTTCTCAAAGGCAATTTTGACTACTTACCAATACAGTTCGATTCTCACCTGCCTTGTCGGTCTGCCGATGGTCGGAGCGTTTTTGCTGATGCTCTTACCCGCCAAACGCACTCGTCTTATTCGCAACGGCGCCCTGGCAGTGCTGGCGGGAATGCTGGCCATCGCCATCGCCGCGGCCTGCCTCTTTAACTGGCGTGCAGTCCCGGGTTTCTCCGCCATGTTGCAGCTTCAAGAAAATCTGCCCTGGATTAGGAATATCAACGCCCATTTCCATCTGGCCGTGAACGCCCTCTCGCTGTTTTTAATTTTGCTGGTGTGTGGCGCCGGCCTCCTGGCGGCGCTGACCGGTTACGTCATCGATCAGCAGATCAAAACCTATTACGTCATGCTGTTGTTGCTTGCCGGAATGCTCGTCGGCGCATTGGCCTCGGTCGATCTTCTGTTGTTTTATCTCTTTAGCACCGCGGCGATATTTCCAGGTTATTTTCTTCTTGGGCTATGGGGTGGACCGGGACGGCGCGCGGCGGCGATGAAATTCGGCCTGTTCGGAATTTTAGGATCGATCGCCCTGCTCCTGGCGATTATCGCTATTGGCTGGTGCACGCGACATTCCCCCGCCTTTCCGCGCGGAACCTTGAATATGGTGTATCTCACCGGTACCGCCGCAACCCACCGGCTGGCGGACCTTGGCGCACATTCCGGCGTGCCCGCGGCGGGCTTTGTCGCCCGCGCCGCGTTCTGGCTGTTGCTGTTTTCGTTCGCCGCCCGACTCGGGGTTCCCGGTCTGCACATGTGGCTGCCCGACGTCGTGAGCGAAGCCTCCGTGCCGGCTCTCATGCTCACGGTGGGCGGCAACCTGGTTCTGGGAGCTTACGGACTGGCGCGGATTACGTTTCCCATGTTTCCCCGCCTTAGCGCGCACAATCAAATCGCCCTGGGCGTCTGGGCCGCCTGCGCCATTCTTTACGGCGCCCTGTGCGCCCTGGCGCAAAGCGACCTGCGCAAGGTGACGGCCTACTGGCTCCTCTCCCAGGCCGGTTATATCCTGCTGGCTTCCCTAATCGGAGTAGCCGCGGCTTTTAATGGCGCGATTCTTTTTATCGCCGGCGATTTGGTCACGTTGTTGCTGCTGTTGTGGTCCACTCAAACGCTCGAACGGCGGGCCAATCACCGCGATCTGAACCGCCTGGGCGGAATGGCCCAGCTCCTTCCCGACTTCTTCTGTTTTTCCATCATTGGCTTTCTCTGTGCCATGGCCTGTCCGAGTCTATGCCTGTTTCCCGCGCTATTTTTGACCATGGTCGGTATATTTTCCGCCGCCTATCGCGGTCATCTCCCGGCCGTACCCGGTCTGGGCGGGTTGGAACCGGCGCAATGGTTTGTCATGTTCGCCCTCGCCGCCGCCGCCGGCGCCGTTTTAATCGCGGCGAACATGCTCTGGACAATAGAAAGAATTTTTCTTGGCCAGCCGCGGCCGGAATATCATCACTTCACCGGTTTGACACTTGTGGAGAAGGGAATTTTCATCATTCTCATCGCCGCCGCATTGGCTTTCGGAATTATACCGGATATGCTTGTGCTGGCGCCGATTCATCAGGCATTGCAATCATTGGTCTTGGTATCGACGCGGCCTCGGTAAAACAACGCCGGTTCGGGATAAGGAAGTGAAATAATATGGACGACAATCAATCTCTGCGCCCTCGGCGCTGAGTAGTTCGGGGTCACCGCCTATCTACGGAGCAGTTTAGCCGCGGATCTAGGTCCTACTTGTGCGCGTGAATAACTCGCTGGGCGGTGAAAACCCGGCCGGTGAGCGCATCGACAAACCGCACATGGAACGTGATTTCATCGTGTTGCGGCGGTTTTTTCCAGGGACAATCAAAAGCGAATTGATTAAGCCCCAACATGCCATACCACGCCTTTTTTGCCTCGGCCGGTGTAAACGTCCATTGACCGATGCGCTGCGAACCATGGACCAAAGCCAGATCAAAAGCTTCGATGGTAAACGTACCGGTTGCCGGCAGGGGGATGTTACCTGCCATAAGAGTCCGAACGAACACGCGGAACCCGCATGGTTTCCTGGCGCCGTGCAACCGGGCGATT
The DNA here is from genome assembly GCA_021804195.1 of Acidobacteriota bacterium. The sequence continues at coordinate 5,369 of JAJZKJ010000023.1, read as the reverse complement.
CGTGTATCGGCGCCGATGCGGATCCGCTGGACGGTAAAAAGCTGCCGGAGGCGGTTTGCCGAAAGTGTAGGCAGAGACGGTGTTTTGGCGGCAAGCTGCTGCTCGAGTTCGTGTACTTCAAGGAGTTTACGCCGGAGTTTTTCTTTCAGGGAAACGATGGTGTTATGCAACGCCACGTTTTGTTGATACAGCGGTGCGTTTTTGGCGTAGTTGGCGCAGCCGCCCAGAACCAACAGGGCGCCTGCGAAGACGACGCTCCAGTGGCAATATTTTTGGGGCGAAATATTGAACCGCACATTCCACCTCCGATCCGCGCGTCTCCAAGACCCTCCCGCCGGCCGGCGGGATACGCCGGGACAACTTTTCAATTTTACCGGTCCGGTCCATCCGATTTGTTTTCGGGCGGCGCCAGATCGCCGCCGTGTACGGGAGCCAGCGGGAGCATCCGCTCGAGTTTTTTATCGATGACTCCGTAATGGATGGCCTCATCAGCCTCCAGCCACAGGTTGCGATCGCAATCTTTATGAACCTTTTCGATGCTCTGGCCGGTATGGGCGGCGAGAATCTCGAACATTCGCTGGCGCAGGCGAATCATTTCACGGGCCTCGATGGAAAGGTCCGTGGCCGTTCCCTGCATCACGCCGGAAATCAGCGGCTGGTGGAGCATCACGCGGCTGTTGGGCAGAGCATAGCGCTTGCCTTTTTTCCCCGCCGCCAGAAGCCACGCGCCCATGCTGGCCGCCAGGCCCACGCAGGTGGTGGCCACGTCGCAGCGGAGAAACTGCATGGTGTCGTAAATGGCCAGCCCCGCCGTCACGGATCCGCCGGCGCTGTTAATGTAAAAGTTGATGTCCGTTTTCGAGTCATCGTTGGACAGGAACAAAAACTGGGCAATGATAAGATTTGCCGTTTCGTCATCGACTACACCGGCCAGAAACACCACGCGGTCCCGCAGCAACCGCGAGAATATGTCGTACGATCTTTCGCCGCGACCGCTGCGTTCGACCACAATCGGAACCAGGTTATTGGCCTGGGGATTACCGCGCAGCGTCCGCTGAATGACGGCCGCCGGATCATCATATCGCGTCATACAAAGTCTCCTTGGATGTAGGAACTTCCTCCATCCTGCCTAAGCGTAGCCGACGTCTTGTCCGTCGGCAATCCCGCGGGCTATCCCGTCAGGGGTCGGCGCGGCAATATTCATTCTCTCTCCGGCGCCGTGGAAATCACATAATCCACAGCCTTGCGACCGCGATGTGGGGGAATCTTCCGGTAATTGCCGTACAGGCGATCAAAGCGACAGAGGCTTTTGAACTCGCAATATTGACAAGCAGTTTCGTTTCCCATTCGATACGGCGCCGGCGCTATCCGGCCATGATGGATATCTTCCGCCAGCCGCCTGATTGTGTCCGTGGCAATGGTCAATAACTTTTCAAATACGGCAGCGGGCAAACCATCGTGGCCGGTGGAGGACGGTGTTCCATCTTTTTTTATGCGGGCTCGAAACCATGCGCTTTGTCCGCCGTTTTCCATTCCCGGCGCCAGCCGATCCAGATGCTCATTCTTAAAAAAACCATGCGGCCGGCATGTTGCGTAGAATTTATCGTCAGCGTGGGAAAAATTCGTATGGCTTTTGTTCCACCCGGGTGCAAGCGTCTGGTAGAACGCTCCGAACGGCCGCAGCGGCGTTGGAGCCGCGGGGGTCTTTTGCCGCAGCGCCAGAATGTAACTGGTCAACTGCAAGTCCAAACCCGTGCGCATTTTGACCGCGTTAAAAACCATCTCGGCCGCGAGCTTGTAATCCATCACAATCGCCAAACCTTCCGCAGCGGCGTCGATGCGATCAATCTTGCCGCACAGTTCGGCCTCCCGACCGCCGGTGAGAGAAATCCGCAGCGCCGGCAGAGCCGGGATTCCCGCGGACCGTTCCGCCGGGCGTGCCGCTTGTTCCGCTGAGTGAAATTCTCCAAACGGAATCTCCACTCCCACCGGCCGCAGCTTATTTTCCCGGGCGCCGCGCCGCTGGGCTTCCAGCAGAAATTCCAGATTCCGCCGCAGGGACCGCAGCTTCGCCTGCGCTTCGGGCTGGGCGGCGAAAAGCTCCGTCTGCCAGACGGCGGATTCTTCACGGATGATCGCCTCGATCCTTTGCTTCAGTCGCTTTTCCTCCCAGTTCGGCCAGCGGCTGGATTCGTCAACCAGGCTCTCCGGCGCCAACTCGGCGATTACGCCGGCATAAAATCTCTCCAGCACGCGGTGATACAATTGACCCAGGTCGCGCGCCTCCAGCGCCAGTTCCGGCCGCTCCCGCAGACCTAATGTATAGGAAAAGAAATATCTCAATGGGCAGGCGGCGAATTTCGAAAGCTGGCTGACGCTCAATGATATTTTCCGATCCGCCGGTTGCCCGGCCGGGTCCGGGCGAAGCACGGGAATGGTTTGCCGCTTCATGCCGCGCCAGCCGATCTGGATCAGCCGTTTGATTTCCGGATCGCGCCGTTCCCGCAACCACTCATACGCGAGCACCGCCAGGCGTTGATCCGGCAGGCTGTTCTGATGGCTCTGAGTATCAGCCGCGCCGGACCATGGACTTCGCTCGGACGCCTCCCGTAGAGAGTCCAACAGAGTTTCCACCACGTCCCGGGCGGCGGCGGCTTGCGGCAGGCGCAGGCGCTTTCCCGCAAGATTTTTTTCTGATACGTCCGGTATTTGGCGCAGCCGGCGGATATAGGCCGAGGGCGTCGTTCGGCGACCCGCGCCATCCGTTTCCGGCCAACTAACCACAAGCTGCCGGCTGGCGCGGGTAAAGGCCACATAATCGAAAAACCGGCTCTCCAAGAGGCTGGCGTCGCCACCGGCGTTCACCGAGCCCGGCGCGAATCGTTCCAGCAGCCGGCGCTGCCGATCATCCAGCATGGGGTCCTCGGGCCTGGTCTGCGGTAACCGGGTTTCAATTGCTCCCAGCACGATCACCATTTGGAGTTCCGGATGACGTGACCGCTGGGCGGAACTTATCAATACCTGATCCAGCGCCGGGGGAATCAGGCCCAGGGTGAGGGTTTGCAGGCTCATCCACAGCAATTCGCCAAAATTCGCCATATCCATAGGCTCTGCGGCCAGAATATCCCGCATGGCCGAGAGCAGTTCCCGGCATTGCTTCCAGGCTTGCTCGTGAATTTGCGCCAGTTCCGGTTTGCCGTCGGACAGGGCCGTGGCCATCCATGCTTCCAGCGATTTTTTGACGCCCAACCTGTCCAGTAAGGCGATTAATCCCGCCGCCAATTGACTTGCCGTACCAGCATGGGCGGGATTCCCCGTCAGCTCCATCCAGGCTTTAAGTCCGGAATGCAACGTTGCCCGCGCCCGGTTGGCCGCTTCGATCTGATCCGCCTGCCGGTCTTGCGCGATCTCGGGATCGGCATCGGAATCCGCCGGCAACGCCTGCCACCGCCAGCGTTGCGATAGATCGTCACCATCGATGCCGTGCGCCAGCATGTAGTTTTCCATCGCAAAGGCGTCGGCCGGTGTGATATCCGCCAAGCCGGTTTTGACCAGCGCCAGCACCTCAGCGCGGGCATAACGGCCGGTGGCCAGCGCCATGGCGCTCCGCAAGAGTTCCACCAGCGGATGATGCGCCAGCGATTTTCGCTGATCGATGAAATGGGGAATGTTCCGGGCGGAAAATATTCGGTGAATCGGCTCTTCATAGAGGCTTAAATCAGCGACTACCAGCCCCATCCGGCGATAGCGTATCCCCCGCGCCGCACAACGCTGAATATGTCGGGCCGCCGCCAGGACTTCCTCCTGCGGATTCCCGCATGACCAGAGTGCTATCGCCGGCGCGTCGATTGGCTCCGCCTGTCCGGCGGACGGGCGGCCGGCAGGGTCAGCCGCCATGGCGGGGGCGGAAGTTTCCTGAGGAGTCGGGATTTGTGCCGGCGCGTGGTGCGCCGATGCGGTTTGATTTTCCGCCGGAACCGGCGGTGATTTATCAGCAAACAGCCTCTGTTCCACCCACACCAACCCCGGCGCCGCCAGGCGGTGCTGCCCGGTTAGCGCCACAGTCGGTTCCAGGGAAACTCCCGCTTTTTCAAAAGCCCGCAGCAACCTTTGATGGAACAGTTCCGTGCGATAAAAGAATCCCATTTCGTCCGGGCCGACCAGCGGGTTGCGGATGGCGGCGGCGTGCGGATCCGCCAGCAGGGTGATCGTCACGGTCCGCGCCTGGCGGGCGAGCTGGGCGAGCAGTTCCATCTCCAACACGTTCATGGAGCTGAATGAATCTACAAATATAGATGAATTTGTCAGGATGGCCCGAGACCGGAGTTTTTCGGCCACCAGCCCGGGCAGGGTTTCGCCATCCAGCGCCCTGGCGCGTACCACATCTTCCCAGTGTTGGAGAATCATCGCCAGATCATGCAGCTTTTGCGACAGGACCGTATCCGCCGGCGGCTCCCGGGCCGCCTGCTCCGCCAAGGCGCGCAGCGACGCCGGCGTCTGCCCGTTCTGAACCAGTTCCGCCACCATCGCCTCGAGAGGAATAAGAAATCCTGGTTGCTGCGAGACCGATCGAAAAATCGTCAGCGATTCGCGGCAGCGCCGCAACGCCTGCGCCAAAAGCAGCCGCCGCGACACCGGGGTTAACTCGCCATGTATGGGTATCCCCAAATCCGGGGCCAGCATCCGGCACAACCGCTTGCAACCGAGTACGCGCACGCGGAACGTGCCGGCCATTCGCGGGTCCGTCATCAGCCGCCGCTCCGACAGGAACGACGCCTGCTCGGGCACGAGCCAGAAAAGGTCGGGGCCCAATGGGTTGGCCAGCGACTCGCGCACCAGAGCTTCAACGCAATAGTGCGTTTTGCCGCTGCCCGCCCGCCCGATGACGAATCGCACCGCCATGAATGAACCTCGGTTGAAGGTATACTGCCGGCGATTGCCGGGCAAGCCCGCCGCGGCGGCGCCGGTCAGGTGCGGGCCAAAGCCTGCGGTTAAAACGGCACGCCGGTATCAATAGACGTCGGGATTCTCCGGCTGCTACGGAAAAATTGTCACCATCCCGGCGGGCGGCGCGAAAAAACTCAGGTCGCGGCGCTTCCGGCACGCCGGTATCATCATCCATTGCGGGAATTACAACATGATACCTTATACCGACACGTCACCCTCTCTTGCCCCGGCGCGTATCGTCGCCATTGAAACCAGCAGCCGTATCGGATCCGTGGCGGTGGCGCTGGGACCGCAACTTTTGACCCGGCGCCGGTTCAGCCATTCCCTGCGACACGCCGTGGAACTAATGCCCGCCATCCGCGATTTAACCCGGGATCAGAGCTGGAAACCGGCCGACATTGAACATGTATATGTATCCGCCG
>JAJZKJ010000526.1 GCA_021804195.1 Acidobacteriota bacterium | reverse complement strand
GTCGCCCAGCGCCGGGTCACCGCCGCCGACAATCATCAGGTCGCTGCCGATGCGGTAGAGGCGCGTTTTAATCGTGGCCTTTGCGCCAAGCCGGTCGAAGGCCGCCGCGGTGGTGAGTATTTTGCCGTTGCTGCCGGGCATAAGAGGCACGTTGGGGTTGAACTGATACAACTGCACCGGCCTATGATTGACGAGTTCCACGATGCTGATGCCGACCTGCGCACCGGCGACCTTGGGCGAACGCAACAAGGCATTGATGGCAGGAGCCAGGGCGGCGGCCAGGCAGGAGCCTGCCGGCAGCGTAACCGCCGCCAGCGACAGCAACAGAACAAGACTACGTAACCGAAATTTAATAAGGTCCATCCATGCACCATTCACTAAGGGCCATTACTTACGCCTGACCGCGGGCATTTGAGCGCCCCGGCCGCCCCGCTCCATACGAGGCAGGCAGTCTACGGGTGGCCTGCTGAAAATCTCCGGGTTTCGCCCACTTTCCATCGGCCTTTTGGGATACACTATATGTTGCGCAACGAAAGCGATAACTTCTGCCGCGCCCTCCTATGACGGGCAGGATGCCCGCCCCCCACCATCGTTGCAGGCAAGATGCCCGCACCACAACATTCAGCGGCTCGCAACAGACATTGGATGAATGTGGTATTGCGGTTTTCATCAGGCCAGTCTACGGTTTTGAATCAGTGGGCTACCGGCGTGCCTAGCTGCCGGCCGACTTCTTCGAGTTTTTTCTTCATGGTTTCGGCGGTATTGGCTTCAAGGTTTAAACGCAGCAGCGGCTCGGTATTGCTTTTGCGAACGTTAAACCACCACGTGTCGTACTCAACGGTAATGCCATCAAGATAATCTATCGCGGCGTCTTTATACGTTTCGGCGAGGCGGCTGATGGCGGCGTCCTTATCGGCGACTTCATAATTAATTTCACCGCTGCTGTGCCAACGCAGCAGCGGTTTGAGCACATGGCTTACGGGCACATCGAAGCGTGAGAGCACCGACGCGGTACAGGCAAAGGCAATGGCTCCGCTGTCGGTGTTGAAGCTGTCACGAAAATAAAAATGCCCGGAAAGCTCGCCACCAAACACGCCCTTGCTGTCGGCGAGCGCCTTTTTCATGAAGGCGTGGCCGACACGTTCGCGCCGCGGCACGCCGCCGGCGTTTTCAATTTCTTCTTTGACGACGCGGCTGGATCGCAGGTCGTAAACAACGGCCGCGCCGGGGTTTGACTTTAAGAAGTCGCGTGCCAGCAGGGCTGTGACAATGTCGCAGCGGATCACGCGGGCCTGTTCATCCACAAAAATGCAGCGGTCGGCATCGCCGTCAAAACACACGCCGAGGTCCGCGCCGTTGGAGAGCACCGCTTCCTGCAATTGCCGCAGGTTGGCGTCCACCAACGGGTTGGGTTCGTGCTTGAACGTGCCGGTCACTTCCATGTTAATCGGTACGATATTCAACTGCGGCCGGCCCATAAAAATAGCCGGAATAAACTTACCGGCCATGCCATTGCTTGCATCCACCACCACTTTAAGCGGACGGGCGAGCTTTAAGAACCGCAGCACATGATGTTTGTACGGCTCCCAGATATCCATGGATTCTACCGTGCCCTGCTGCGCCGGCGGGTTGCGGCGCAATGTTGAGCAGATGCGTTTGATTTCGTTGAGGCCGGTATTTTCGCCGATGGGCCGCGCGGCAAGTCCGCTGATTTTAAAACCATTGTAATGCCCCGGGTTATGCGAGGCGGTGGTTTGAATGCCGCCGCAGCAGCCGAGGTGGTTGATCGCAAAATAGATTTGGGGGGTGTCTATCATGCCGATGTCAATGCAGTTGGTACCGGTGGAACGGATGCCCTCGATCAAGGCACTACAAAGCGAAGGACTGCTGAGCCGCATACCGCGTCCGACGATGACCATATTTTTACGTACATCGGACCGGGCGGGTCCAGTGAGGTTCATTCGCAAAAACTGGGCGGCGGCGTGGCCAATTTTCCAGGCGAGGTCTTCATTAAGCTGGTCGGGATAGGTGCCCCGCACATCGTAGGCTTTGAATACTTTATCAATATTTACATCGGTCATGTTCAATCCTTATGCGGCCTTGGTGAGTCACGGTTTTTTGGCCAGGCGACCCGCGGGCATTGGGCCTGTCCGCCAGGTAAACCAGCAAGCCGGTAGCCGCATCTGCCATCGGCTAAGCAGGCGTTTATCCTAGCGGCATCCGCGGCTGGACGCCACCGTTGCCAAAACAAAATAATCGCAATCATGATATGTGAGCCACTACGCACCTCCGCCCGCCTCAACAGCCGGACCCGACGCGGGCGGCGAGCGCTGCGGATGCAGGCAGCATGTATGTGTTCCCAACGTTAAAGCATAACGACGGCTGCGGGCTGGCGTTATTTTAGCGCTATGCGAATCTGCTCGCCAGAGGATGTTGGCAGCGTCAATACCTTGCCATGCAGCGTACCGGCTTGCCCCGTGGTGGTTGAATAGCCGGCAGCCTTGCCACGCCAAGGGTTT
>JAJZKJ010000525.1 GCA_021804195.1 Acidobacteriota bacterium | reverse complement strand
TCCGCGACCTGTTCTACTGCGTGCCGGCGCGGCGCAAGTTCCTGCGCGGCGATTCGACCGAGTTCGGCCACATCCAGGAAATGGTTCTGCGCATCGCCCTGGCCCACCCGCATATCGCCATCAGTCTCACGCATAACGGCCGTTGTACTCTCGATCTGCCCACCGCCTCCGACCACCTGTGGCGCATCGTGCAGGCGTTGGGCGACGAATTCAAAGACCGCTTGTTCCCGGTAAATTTAGAAGAGCCCGTGATCCAGGTCCATGGTTACGTGGGTCTGCCGGAAATCGCACGGGCTGGGGGGCGTCCGCCGGGCGCGTGATGAGCCGGGCGTGGCTTACGCCGGCGACCGAGGCGAGCGCCTCGCCGCGGAAGCCCATGGTGTTGATGGCGAAGAGATCTTCGACGCTTGCTATCTTGCTGGTGGCGTGACGGGCGAAGGCCAGCGGGGCCTCCTCCGGCGACATGCCGCAGCCGTCGTCGGTAATGCGGATGAGCGTTTTGCCGCCGTTTTCAATGGTGATGGAAATCCGCCGGGCGCCGGCATCGACGGAATTTTCCAGCAATTCCTTGACGACGCTGGCGGGCCGTTCCACCACTTCACCGGCGGCGATCTTATTCACGAGCGCATCGGGCAGCACGTGAATGGCGCGGCGGGCGGCGGACGCGGAGATTGAGCCGGAATCCGTTTCCATCGCCGCCATCATACGCCGGATCAAGCGGGCGGTCAGCGCTTCGCCCAGGGCGGTCATGTTCGATCCGTCGATGGAGGCTTGAGTTCATTCCCCTCCGCGTCACAGTTCCCGGGCTTGAGGTCTGCCGGGAACCGACTTTGTGGCTTACGACGTAAGCGCCTGCGGGGGAATCCGGAGGTTGCAATGTTGCAATCAGGATCTTATGCTTCCCCCGGGCAGACCTATTCGCCTCCGTAACAAAAAACCGAGATCGCCTCCGGCTCAGCCGCAGCTCTCCTCACAACTTTCTACTCTCCTTGTGCCGCCTGCGCATCAGCAGTCCCAATCCGCCCAATGCCAGCAGCGCCAGCGTGGCGGGCTCGGGGGTGGTTATGCTGAAGATCGTGCCATAATAATTGCTGCTTCCGCCAGACTCAGTCATTCCATACAAGGTCGAGCCGGATTGGATCAGCGAGCCGTAGGGATGTGCGCCATCCGCGCCAGTAAATGAATGCAGCACATTAAAACCAGTTCCATTGGCATCAATGGAAAAGATCGTGCCGTTGTTACTGCCGCTTCCGCCAGAGCTGGTCATTCCATACAAGGTCGAGCCGGATTGGATCAGCGAACCGTAGGGAAATGCGCCATCTGTTGCTCCACCGGTAAATGAATGCAGAAGCCGAAAACCAGTTCCATTGGCATCAATGGAAAAGATCGTACCATCACCGCGGCTGCTGCTGCCGCTTCCGCCATAGGAGGTCATTCCATACAAGGTCGAGCCGGATTGGATCAGCGAGCCGAGGGGAGATGCGCCATCCACAGAGGAACCGGTAAATGAATGCAGGACCGTAACGGTTCCCCCGGTGTAAGAAAAGATCGTGCCATAACCGCTGCTTCCGCCAGAGTCAGTCATTCCATACAAAGTCGAGCCGGATTGGATCAGCGAGCCGTAGTAGGGATGTGCGCCATCCGAGGGGGCGCCAGTAAATGAATGCAGAACTGTAGGGTTCCCGCCACCGGTGCTCTCGGAAAAGATCATGCCGTTGTTACTGCCGCTTCCGCCAATAAGGGTCATTCCATACAAGCCCGAGCCGGATTGGATCAGCGAGCCATAGGGAGTTGCGCCATCCGAGGGGGTGCCGGTAAATGAATGCAGAACTGTAGGGTTCCCGCCACCGGTGCTCTCGGAAAAGATCGTGCCGTTATCGGCGCTTCCGCCAACTGGGGTCATTCCATACAAGGTCGAGCCGGATTGGATCAGCGAGCCGAGGGGATTTGCGCCATCCGCGCCGATAACGGTAAATGAATGCAGAACTGTAGGGTTCCCGCCACTGGTGCTCTCGGAAAAAATCGTGCCGTTACCGCCGCTTCCGCCAGAGCTGGTCATTCCATACAAGGTCGAGCCGGATTGGATCAGCGAGCCGAGGGGATTTGCGCCGTCCGTGGCCCCGCCGGTAAATGAATGCAGTATATGAAAGTTACCAGCATCCGCATAACCGACCCCCACCGCCAATGCCCCGCATAACCCGGTTGCCAGCATGACCATTTGACGCATTTTCATTGGAATACCCTCTCATAAAATTACAAACTTCTGATATAACCGTTCACGGCCTTGCGGACGGTCCAAAGCTCTCCCAAGGGCTGAAGACGAATTAAGTTGTGAGTCTACCACCGTCTTCCCAAGAATGTCAATCAATTTCCGGGAAAAAATGGCGATTTGCCAGGGCAATCGCATGTAGAATCAAGCGAGCAGCGTTTTGAACAGATAGCTCAAGCTGCTGGCGCAACGCTTGCGTTTACGCCGGAGGCTCATCGCTTTCGTGCTCTTCTCCTTGCCGTGCTGGTTCA
>JAJZKJ010000524.1 GCA_021804195.1 Acidobacteriota bacterium | reverse complement strand
CGGGAAAACCGTTCCCAGCCATTTTCGTAATGTCCACGTGGAGAACATCCGCAAGCGCACTTCCAAGAAGGAACTCTTTGAATTTGTGGTCCGCGGCGTCTTTACCCCGGAGTAAGTCCAGAGCAAGTGCTATTCGGGACACTCACGAATGGCGCTGCGAGTCGCTTTTGAAACGCCCCCGCGTGGCTGATTTACAACCGCCCGGTGACACTGCCGCGGCGCCGGCTCGTGTGGGAGATGAGGCCGCAGCCGGTCCCGGCCGCCGCCGGCGGCATGGCGCTGCGTGGGGAACCGTTCTGCGAATCAGCCGCCGAAGTAACCCTTGAGAATCCGTTGATGGCAGGTGGGCGGATTGGATTGGAGCAGGGATTTTTCCCTGGTTACCACGATGACCCCCGCCATCGCCCCGGCGAAGCCGTGTACGCCTTGGCGATGCGCCGGTTGAACCATCCGGTGGTATACCCTTTGCAGTTCCGCATGCATGCTGCAGTAATAGCAATAAATCCCCGGCTTTTTCAGAACAACTTTGTACGTTGAAACCTTATGGCCGGGACCGGGCGTACCCATGACCATTCCGGAAATGGCTGGGAACGGTTTTCCCGTGACCGGGTTGTACCCCTGGATGGTGTGCGGGCCGGTGTCTTGATTGACAAAAATAACCGGCTGGCCGGGTTCAACCGCGACCACGGCTTCAACGAAAGCGTTAAAACCGTTCATGTGTATGTAGACAGGCGGCAGCGGCTTGGCCGGAGCGGCGGTGACAGTTCCGTTTTTTCCGGCGGATTTCGATTTGGCCTTCGCGCAGCCCCCCGGCGCGAGCAGCAGAGCGGCGAGAACCGCCAGAGCGGGGAGCAGACTCCACAGCGCGGATGGACGAGAAAGTATTTTCATGTTCATGTTTGATCTCCTGTTGGTTTTCCTACACTGTTGCATAGTAGGAAGATGACGCCGTCGGGTCAAATAACACTCCGCCGTCCCTTGCGCCGTTCCGCCGCTACGCCACCGGCAGAACCCGCCGGAGGCGCTCCACAATCTCCGGCAACACGTGCAGCGCCTCTTCCACATCCGCCCGGGTGTTGTAGCTGGACAGGGAAAACCGGATCGCCCCATGCGCCACGCGCTGCGGTATGTGCATGGCCCGCAGCACGTGCGACGGTTCCAGCGAGCCGCTGGAACAGGCCGCTCCCGCACTGGCGCAGATGTCATGCTGGCTTAACAGCAGCAGAATCGCCTCCGCTTCCAGGCCCGCAAAACCAATGTTGGTTGTGTTGCATACGCGGTTGGCGGGGTCGCCGTTAATGTGCGCATCCGGTATCGCCGCGCGGATGCCGCTTTCCAGTTGATCACGCAACCGGGCGATTTCGGCGGCGTGTTGCGGATCGCCCAGAGCCTTTGCCGCCATGGCCGCCGCGACGCCCATTCCCACGATTCCCGCCACGTTTTCCGTGCCACCCCGGCGTTCGTGTTCCTGGGGGCCCCCGCGAAGCAGCGGTTGCCAGCGTATCCCGCGCCGAATGGCCAGTGCTCCGACCCCTTTGGGACCATGAAATTTGTGGGCGCTGATCGCCAATAGATCGACGGGCGATTCGCCGCGGACAGACCCGGGCGGGCTGAACTGTATCGGTGTTTTTCCCACCGCCTGTACCGCATCCACGTGCAGGGGTACGCCATGCTTTTTCGCCAAGGCTCCGATCGCCGGCACATCAAACAGCACACCGGTTTCATTGTTGGCCCACATCACTGTCAGCAGGGCCACCGTTGGGTCTTTGAGCGCATCAGCAAGGGCGTTAAAATCCAATCGCCCCAGATGATCCACGGGAATTTCCACTATTTTCCAGCCCGTCCGGGCCAGATGCTGGAGAGTTTCCCGCACCGCGCTGTGTTCCACGGAGGAAGTGACAATGGTTCGTTTGTCCGGTCGGGCCGCAACCGTCCCCATGATCGCTGCGATATCCGCTTCCGTTCCGCCGCTGGTGAAAACGATTTCCGCCGCCGCGCAGCTCAGCAGCGCCGCCACCTGATAGCGGGCCTGCTCCAGGGCTTGCCGTGCTTCCTGACCCAACCGGTGTACGCTGGAGGGATTGCCGAACTGTTCGGTCAAAAATGGCTTCATGGCGTCGAACACTTCGGCGTGCATTCGCGTGGTCGCGTTGTTGTCGAGGTAGATCATACCTCTGATTATAATATGCTTGGCGTTTCCGGGGGCTTGTGGTAGTCCCGGCGCGCCGGAAAATGTGTCAAAAGGCGACGCGGGGCCGAAGGCGGCTTGCCTCCCGTCGCGGCCCGGTGGATGACGCGCTGCAGTGTTAGGCCTCCAGGCATTCGGCGGCGGAGCGCTGCCAACGTGGTGGCAATGAATCTGGCTCTTCATAACAAAGGTATTGAGATATGGTTGTATGTAACAGATTTAAAATTATTTGTATATTGATAACCCTAGCCTCCGCGGCGGCAACTATTGCGCTCGCTGGACGGACGACCGCGACGGCGCGGCCAAGCCTTTCCCCGAACCTGATCCTCCGCCG
>JAJZKJ010000523.1 GCA_021804195.1 Acidobacteriota bacterium | reverse complement strand
ACCGGTGGGTATTTGCAGGGGAAAGAGCACGGTTGCAACTCTTTCCCCTGTGTGCGCTAACGGGTTAATTCGTTCAACCCTGTTCAGAAAATAAAGTTGCGGAAATGAAAACCGGCGCCGTGTTTTTTGCAACTTTTACATCTCCGTCCAGAACGGATTCAATCTCGCACTGGACAGCGCCTCCCGCCGGGCGGATGATGAAGTATTGAGGCAGTTCATCATGGATTCGCAAAATACGAATACCCAGAAAGCCTGCTTCGCCGCCGGCTGTTTCTGGGGAGTCGAGGCCGCCTTCCGCCGCATTCCCGGCGTAGTGGATGCCGTTGTCGGCTACACCGGAGGCGCGGCGGAAAACCCCACCTATCGCCAGGTCTGTTCGCACACAACCGGCCATGCCGAAGCCGTCGAAGTCAGCTTTGACCCCGCGCGGGTCAGCTATGCCGGTCTGTTGCAAGCCTTCTGGCAAATGCACGACCCCACCACGGTGAACCGTCAGGGACCGGACGTGGGTTCGCAGTACCGTTCCGCGATTTTTTACTATTCGCCCGAACAAAAATCCGCCGCTGAGGCTTCCCGCCAGGCCCAGGCGGACAGCTTCGACCGCCCCATCGTCACCGAAATTACGCCCGCGGCCGTCTTCTGGCCGGCCGAGGAATACCACCAGCGCTATCTGGAAAAAAATCGCGGCGCCGTTTGCGCGCATTGAACGCGCATCCCATATCCGTCCGGTTCGCCCATTGCGCCATGAAAATCATCGTTTGTCTCAAACAGGTTCCCGCCAAAGACGCTCCGCTCCGGCTGGCCGCGGGATCTGACGGCAGAGCCACCGCCATCCGGGAAGACGTTTCGTTTGAGATGAACGAACCGGATGCCTATGCCCTGGAAGCCGCCCTGCGGCTGAAAGAAGCCTGTCTGGCGCGCCAGGAACCCGGCGAGGTCGCGGTCCTCACCGTGGGACCGGCGCGCGCCGCGCAGATGCTGCGCGAGGCCCTGGCCAAGGGCGCCGATCGCGCCCTGCACATCGAGACTCCCTCTGGCGCCGAGCTCGATTCGCATGCCATCGCCGCGGCCATGGCCGCCGGGCTGCAATCCGAAAATTTTGATCTGATTCTCACCGGCTTGCAGTCCGACGATGCCGGCTATGCCCAGACCGGCCTGCTTTTGGCGGAAAACCTCGGCCTGCCGCACGCCACCATCATTATGAAAATCGAGCCGCACGCCGGCGGCCTGCGCGTGAAACGCGAACTCGAAGGCGGCCGCTTCCAGTGGCTGGAGCTGCCCCGGCCGGCGCTTTTGACCGTCCAGTCCGGCATTGACAAGCTGCGCTATGCCACGCTGCTCGGGATCAAGCAAGCCAAAAACAAGCCGCTGGCGCGCCTCGATCTCTCCGCGCTCGGTGTGAGCCCGGACTCCAACCGCCTCGCCGTCGCTCGGCTGGCGATGCCCGAAAAAACCAAAGCCACCGAGATGCTCGCCGGCACGCCGGCGGAAATGGCCGCCGCGCTGGCGCAAAAGCTGCGCCAGTTGCATCTTGTGCCCTGAATCGGCGCACACGGGAGTTGAATGGGATGAGTTCAGTTTGCCTGCTCGCCGAACAGTCCGGTGGAAAGTTAAACCCGATTACGCTCGAAGTGCTTTCCGCCGCGCAGACGCTGGCCGGGGCCGCCGGCCTGCCCGTGCGCGACCTGGTGCTCTGCGGCGCGGATGAAACCCAGGCCGCCGATGCCCTGGCGGGCTATGCGCTGGACAAAGTCATCCGCGTGGCCCATGCGCGTCTGGCGCCCTATGTCGCCGAATCGCATCTGGCCGCGGCCCTGGCGGCGCTTGTGGCCTGCGGCAGCGATCCTCTGGTCTTGCTGCCGCACACCTATCAGACCCGCGATTATGCGCCGCGGCTGGCGGCCCGCCGCGGTCAGGGCCTGATCACCGACGTCACCGCCCTGCGCTGGCGCGAAGGCCGCCTCGAATGCTCCCGCCCGGTCTATGGCGGCAAGCTGGCCGCCGAGGTCTATCTGCGCGCCGGGCCGGCTGGTTTTTACAGTCTGCAGGCGGGGGCTTTTCCGCGGCCGCCGGCGCCCGCGGCGCGGCCTGTTCCCATTGAAGATTTCGCCGTCGAAATTCCCGCCCCCCGCGTGCTCGCCGAAGCTCCTTTCCAGGAAGCCCGCCAGTCGGTGGATTTATCCCAGGCCGCGGCCATTGTCGCCGCCGGCCGCGGGATTAAAGAAGCCAAAAATCTCGAAATGATTCGGCAGTTGGCGGCGCGGCTGGGCGCCGAAGTCGCGGCCTCGCGCCCGCTCTGCGACAGCGGCTGGCTGCCCATGGACTGCCAGATCGGCTCCTCCGGCCAGACCGTGGCGCCCCGGCTCTATGTGGCCATCGGCATTTCGGGCGCAATCCAGCATCTGGTGGGCATGAAAGGCGCGCGCACCATCGTGGCCATCAATAAAGACCCCGAGGCGCCGATCTTTGAAGTCGCCGATTACGGCCTGGCCGGCGATCTGTTCGCCATCGTGCCGGCGCTGATC
>JAJZKJ010000522.1 GCA_021804195.1 Acidobacteriota bacterium | reverse complement strand
CCGGACCTTATTATTTCCCAGGCGCATTGCCAGGTATGTGCTGTAACGCCCGACGATGTGCATCGCGCCGGATGCCGCATGCCGGCGCAGGTATTGGGACTTTCAGTCGGTAGCCTCGCGGGCATCTATGACGGAGTACGCCAAATCGCCAAGGCACTTGCGGTGCCAGCGCAAGGAGACCTGCTTGTGAAGCAAATGGCGGGCCGCATTGGTGCGGTAACGGCGGCTGTTGCACGGCGGGCGGCGCCGTCGGTGGTGCTGCTGGAATGGACCGAACCCATCTTTGCCATGGGCAACTGGGGGCCGGAACTAATTGAGGCCGCCGGTGGCCGCCCCTTGCTGGGGGCAAAGGCGGAGCATTCGGCCGCGATTGAATGGGCCGCAGTTGTGCAGGCCAACCCCGATGTGCTGATCATTGCACCGTGCGGCTTCGACCTGCTGCGTACCCGCAGCGAATTACCCCGGTTGCGATCGCTGCCGCATTGGCAAGAGCTAAACGCGGTGCGAGCCGGTCGCGTGTTTCTGGCTGATGGCAACCGCTACTTCAATCGCTCCGGCACAACCGTGGTTGAAACAGTGGAAATGCTCGCCAACATATTGCATGGCCCGGTAGCGGGTGTGCCGGCGCACGCGGAGGCGTGGTGCTGGCTCGGCGCGTCATCGCATGGTGCCGACGCAACAAGTGCGGGGCCAGCGTAATCTTAAACCGCGTGCCCATGTTTGTTGCGGTGTCCCATGGCTGTACAAACCAAAATCATCGCTGCAAAATTCAGCCAACATAACCGCGTGCAGTTGGGCCTTTCCGCTGGCAAGCCGCTTTATACAGGCGGCGTTTTAAGTTTGCTCTTTGGCGCTGTGGCAGCAGGGGCGGGCGGCGGCCGCAGGCTGGTCGTACTCATCATGCCGCAGCCACCAGGGGCCGTTTTCGTTGCGGCCCTTGGGAGCGCGATCGAGCCATTGGTACATGCCCCAGAGAGCATCGAGGCCGCGGGCGTACGTCGAGTAAGTGTGATACACGACGCCATCTTTGCGCACAAAAGCACTCATGCCCGGACGCTCGCGACGGTACGCGCCCGTGTCGGTGCCGCAGGAGGCGGCAAATGCGTCGACCGGTGCAGGGACGCACGCCATGTCCAGCGGATGCGGGTTTGAGCGATAATTGTATTCGAAGCCGCCGGAGCGCTGCTGCTGCGGCGTTATGTAAACTCCGAAATCAAAATTGAAGTCGCTGTCAGCCGAAGTTGCCCATGGGAAGGTCCACCCCATTCGCTTTTTGTATGCCTGCAGGGCGGCCAGAGGAGCCCGTGAAACGGCCGCGAGCGTAACATCGTGGTGCGCCAGGTGGGCCACAAACCCATTGAAGCCATCGGCGATGGCAGAGCATGACGGGCATCCGGCCGCGTAATCAGGCCCGAACATAAAATGATAAATAAGCAGTTGCGAGCGACCCCGGAATAAATCGGCCAGCGAAGCAGCACCTTCATCGGTATCGAAGCGATATTTCTTTACAACCTTAACCCATGGCAACGCTTGTCGGCGACGGGCCAATTCGTCGCTGCGGCGTGTTAGTTCCTTTTCCTCTTGGAGCAGGTCCATTCGGGCGGCGAGCCATTCATCTCGCGTGACAATGCGGTTCGGCATGTTAATTCTCCTGTTTAAAACAGTGGGAACTTCGGTGCCAGCAATACAGCCGGAGGGCTACCATCAGAATCAGAGCACCGCCACCCAACACTATAAGCAGCCATCGCATGCGCGTTGCCGCCGGCGCCGAGAGCGCAACACCGGTGCACAGCATGACGTAGGCGGCCAGACACAGCGGGCATTTGGGAACAATCAAAAGAATGCCGGCCGGCAAAACCCAGGCGGTCATTTTGAGCGGCATACGACGCTTCGCCGTCGGAGATCGTGTCTTTGCGCCGGGCTGCGGGGGCGATCGGTCGCTTTGGCAGCAGGTTCTCATGTTTATTTCACCTTATGCAGCTTTGCTTGGGCGAGTGTGCCGATGCGCTCCAGCCAATACTGCCAGCCGTTGGCGACGCCGTCACGATGCTCGGGTGATATCAGGCCCATGGCTCGATGGCAGAAGGTGAGGCGCGTGGCGTCGCCCTCGGGCTTGAGCCGGTACTGAACATGATTCATCGCCGGATACGACATCATCAGAGGTCCGCAAATTTCCAGCAGCGTGGGCGGCTTGATGACCTGCACCTGCCCCCACAGGTGGCCCGCTTTGTCTCCAAGGTCGCGGTACCATCGCCCGCCGGGCCACGGTTCTATTTTCATGGGGAATGACTTGCCATCGGGCATCTGTACATCGGGGCCTATGCCGTCGAGGATGGCCTCAAAAGTGATATGAATCGGCGCGGCGATGGTGATTTCCCTTGAGATGATGAACGATTCGATGGCTTGGCGCTCCTGGGTGCTGGTGGTCATGATGGTCCTTTCTGTTGTTGGGGGTTAGGCACAAAAGTCTGCTCCTGCGCACGGCGCTCGGCGAGCGCCTTGATACGCGCCAGGTGGTGATCCCAAAGCT
>JAJZKJ010000521.1 GCA_021804195.1 Acidobacteriota bacterium | reverse complement strand
CTGCGGCTGGCCGAGCGCGTGCCCACGCTGCGGGCCTGGAAAGACGGGCAGGCCGACCTGCGCCGGCTGCAGCGCATTATGCACCGGATGGGCGACCGGCTGCAGTGGATCGGCGGCGCGGGCGACGATTCCGTGCCCGGCTATTACGCGCTCGGCATACGGGTATTTACCTCCAGCATTTCGACCGTGGCGCCGCGGCTGGCGCTGAAGCTGCACGAGCTGGCCGCGCAGGGAGAGCAGGCGGAGCTGCACAAGCTGCTGCATGAGTTTGTGACGCCTTTATATGGGCTGCGCGCCCGCCGCAGAGGCTATGAAGTCACGGTGATGAAGGCGATGATGCAGGAGGCCGGGCTGGCGGCCGGCCCGGTGCGTCCGCCGCTGCCGCCGCTGCGCGCCTCCGAGCGGGCGGAAGTGGCGGCTTTGGTCAAACACTGGCAGGCGTGGCTATAAATTACGATCACGCCCAGGGATAAGCATCGCTGAGCGGCGTTGGAAACCGCTCGGCTCTGCTCGCAGCCTTTCATGAAGCAATTCCTTCGGAATTGCTTCTCCCTGAGCGCTTAGCATCATGCATGCCAGACGAGGGCTGAGTATGAGCATCTTAGCGATCGTGAAAATCCCGTGGGGCACATCCGGATGGTACTGGCTGGGAGCGGGGCTGGGGGTGGGAGCGGCGGCCTATATTACGCGGCGGATGCGGCCCCAATATCATCTGCGCAACCGGGTCGTAGTGATCGCGGGCGGGAGCCGCGGGCTGGGGTATGCCCTCGCCGAGGAATGCCTGCGCCAGGGTGCGCGCGTGGCGCTGGCCGGCCACGATGCGGAGTTGCTGGCGCAAGCCGGGGAAAAACTTTCACGTCTGGGTCCGGTCCGGATTCATGCCTGTGATCTGCGCGACCCGCAAGCGGCCGCGGCGCTGATTGCCGGCGTGCATGCGGCATGGGGCGCGGTCGAGGTGCTGATCAACAACGCCGGCGTGATCACGGTCGGGCCCTGGCAGACGATGACGGAAGCGGATTTTGCCGATTCCATGGCTCTGCATTTCTGGTCGCCGCTGCGGCTGACGCAGGCCGTGCTGCCGGCGATGATTGCCCGCGGGGAAGGCCGGATCGTCAATATTGTCTCCATTGGCGGGGTGGTTCCGGTGCCGCGCATGCTGCCGTATACGGCCAGCAAATTCGCCCTGGCGGGTCTTTCCGACGCCTGGGCGGCGGAGCTGCGTGGCACGGGCGTGCGAGTGACTACAGTTTTTCCCTGGCTGATGCGCACCGGCTCGCAGGCCGGAGCCCGGTTCAAGGGCGACGCGCCGGCCGAGTTTGCCTGGTTTGCACTGGGCGCGTTGCCGGGATTATCGCAGTCGGCGCGGGGCGCGGCGCGCGGCATCGTGCGGGCCATGCGTCGCGGCCAGAGCCGGCTTGTGCTGACTTTGCCGGCTAAAGCCGCGGCTCTGGCCCGGGGAATTGCGCCGGGGCTGGTGAACCGCGGGCTGGCGGTGCTGCATGCCATGCTGCCGCGGGATGCGGGCGCCGATGCGAAGGCGCGGAGCGGGGCGGAAAGCTTTAATGCCTGGACGCGGCGCTGGCTGGGGCCGGCGATCGCACGGGCACAGGCGGAATTGAATCAGCCTGCCATGCCTGATGCCAAGGCCGAAGCCGAACCGAAGGCATCGCAGGATCACGCTCAGCGATAAACATCGTTCAACGGCGGAGGGCCGGGACCCAACAGGAATCCCGGCCCTTCCACTCGATGCGGCTTCAATATTTTTAATGGCGGACTTGCGGGCGGCCGCTCATTGAGACCCGGCTTAATTATCATTTTCCGGCGGCTCCGGAGTTTCCGTCTGGGAAACGTTGCTGGCGTAGAGTTGGAAATTGCCCTGGGCATCCATCAGCAGGTAGCCATGCACATCAAGGCTGGTTCCAGCGGCGGTAGAAGCAAAGGTTGAACCGCTGAGATTGTTTCCATACTCGGTCTGGGCATTGGTCGAGACATTGAGAGCTGCCAGTTTCTGATAGGCAGTCAAATACGATGAACCCGTCAGTTGCAGTATGAAGTTAAAATCGGGCGCGGTGCCCTGCGGAACGGCGGCCAGGGTTCCGGTGACGCTTTCAGCTTTGAGATCCACCTCTTGGGCGGTAATCACGCCCGCTGAAGTGGCCACCCCGATGACCTGCACCGACTGGCCGGCAAACAATTCGGCGTTGGTGAAGGCGCTGGCGCTGATGCCGGCCTGGGGCGCGTCGCTGGCCAGTCCATAGATCGTGGAGGAGTTCAAATTCACGGTCATACCCTGGCCGGCGGGAGGCAAATTTCCGGCATCTCCAAAATCTTCCCGCGGAGCCAGCGTAAATGAAGTCACCGCGCCGCTGCTGTCGGCCGTGACGGCGGTGATAATGCCATTGCCGCCAGCCTGGGAGGAGTCCTCCGCCTGTCCATCGAGTGAGGCGCTGATCATGGTGGCAAGCAGGCTGCCGTCGGATTGCACCTGGCCCTGGATATGCACAATCGCCCCGGTCTGGATGGCAGCCAGGGTCA
>JAJZKJ010000520.1 GCA_021804195.1 Acidobacteriota bacterium | reverse complement strand
GCCCCAGATGGGCACAGGTACTACCATGACCATTGATCAGAAAACCAAGTGCGATCCACCCGCCGCCGGCCAAGCCCTGCGTATGCCCAGTCATGTGGCCATTATCATGGATGGCAATGGGCGATGGGCGACCAATCGCGGTTTGCCGCGTCCGATGGGTCACCGGGCCGGGGCCAACACCGCGCGCACCACGGTGGAACATGCCGCCCGGCTGCACTTGCGGCAATTGACGCTCTACAGCTTTTCGATAGAAAACTGGAAGCGCCCCGCCGCAGAGGTCAATCAGTTGATGCAGCTTTACCAGGAATACCTCGTGAGCCAGCGCCCGGTGATGATGGAAAACAATATCCGATTCATCCAGATCGGCCGACGCGACGGACTGCCGCCCGCAGTCTGCCAGGAAATTGACCGCACCACCAGAGCGCTGGAAAAAAATACGGGTATGACATTGTGTTTGGCCGTCAACTACGGTTCCCGCACGGAAATCGTGGATGCTCTTCGCGCCATCGCCGGCAAGGTCCGCGCCGGCACGGTTGCCCCAGAGCAAATTGATGAGGCGATGGTGTCCGATCATTTATACACGGCGGGCATGGCGGACCCGGATTTATTGATTCGCACCGCCGGTGAAATGCGGGTCAGTAATTACCTGCTCTGGCAGATCAGCTATGCGGAGCTGTATATCACCGACGTTTTATGGCCGGAATTCACGGAAGCGGAATTTGATAAGGCGCTGGCCAGTTATGCGGCTAGGGAAAGGCGCTTCGGCGGCGCCTCCGACGAAAACATCTGAAGCACGCCACGGTGGTGCGGGGGTGAGTGCCCGGGACAAAGCGAGGTTTCTATGACATTACCAACACGCAACCTTCACCAGACAACGCCGAATGTTCCCGCAACGCCCCAGCGCATCACGCTGGACACCCTGCGGCAGATGCGCAGCCGGGGCGAGCCTGTCGCCATGCTGACCTGTTACGATTATCCGCTGGCCCGACTTTTAGCCGGTGCCGGTGTGCACATTTTGCTGGTTGGTGATTCGGCGGCGATGACGGTTTTGGGGGAAGATTCCACCATTCACGCCACTATGGATTTTATGTTGACTATCACCCGTGCAGTGCGGCGCGGCGCGCCGCACGCGTTCGTACTGGGGGATATGCCCTTTGCCAGCTATGCCACACCGGACATCGCCGTAGCCAATGCCGCACGTTTGTTGACCCAGGGCCACGCGGACGCGGTGAAGCTGGAATGTGATGGCGGCCACGCAGCGATTATTGCCGCCATGCATGCGGCGGGAATTCCCACCTGTGCCCATCTGGGGCTGCTGCCGCAACGGGCCGCCCAGCAGGGAGGCTACAAAGCCCGTGGAAGGTCCATCCCAGAAGCCGACCGGCTCGTAGCTGATGCCACGGCCTTGTGGCGGGCCGGGGCGGATATGCTGCTGCTGGAAGCAGTGCCGGATGTGGTCAGCGCCCGGGTGGTGGATGCTGTGGCTTGCCCGGTATGGGGGTGCGGCGCCGGGCCATCGTGCCACGGCCACGTGGTGGTGCTCCACGATTTGCTGGGCTTTACCCATAAGCCGCCGCGCTTTGTCCAGCCGCTTGCCGATGTCCCCGCCGTGGTCGTCCAGGCGGTAGAGCAGTATGTAACGGCGGTAAAAAGCCGGCAATACCCTTCGCCTCAGCAAGGTTATACGATGAAGGAATAAGCGACCGCCGCCCGCACCGGTCCGGGAATCGCCGGCCGGTGCATGTGGGCGGAAGTGAAGTTCGACCGGGTGAAAGACTTTGGGCCGGACGGCAACAAGATAGCATAGCCAGACGGTGCGGTGCCGCTGGCTCGCCCACCCCCGCGTAGATGGGGCGGTTAAATTGGCGGCTTGGACCGCGACCGAAACTACTAATTAAATGGAGATTTTTTATGCCTACCAAAACCAAGAAAAGTCATTTGATTCTCGCCGTAAGCGCAGCGGCAGCCCTGGCCGTGGGTTCGATATTGGCTGGAATCCGTCCCCACGGTTGGGGCGTGTGGACAGCCACGGCCAACGCCGCGATGGGTGGGGGCCCCACGCCACCGATTAATCCAAGTCTGGTCAGCAGCGCCGAAAGCTTATCGGTGGCCTTTCAGGCCGTGCACGATTCCATTAAAAATGCGGTGGTCAATATCAATATCATCAAGACCGTTAACGGCCCCATGCAACATGGCATCGGCCCCCTGAATCTTCCGCCGGGCTTCCAGAAACTGCTTCCCCCGGGCGCGTTTCCCCTGGTTCCGCAGGGACAAGCTTCACCGGCGGAAAAAATTTATGGCACCGGCAGCGGGTTGATCATCAGTCCGAAGGGATATATTGTCACCAACAACCATGTGGTGGCCGGCGCTTCGTCCATCAAGGTCACCCTGGCCAACGGCCGCGTTTACAAGGGCACCGTGGTGGGCACCGACCCGAAGACGGATCTGGCCGTGGTAAAAATTAACGCCCCCGATCTCACGTACGCCACCTTCGGCAATTCCCACCAAATGAAAGTGGGCGACTGGGTATTGGCCTT
>JAJZKJ010000022.1 GCA_021804195.1 Acidobacteriota bacterium | reverse complement strand
CACGCCTACAGTTGCGGGTTGACGGAGGGCCAGGGGGCCGTGGGCGCGAAGCGAGGAGGATCGCGTATGGGTTCATACGCTGACGACGAGCGACAAAGCCCACGGCCCCCTGGCCCCCGCCCGCAGGGTTGGCCTGAAACCGGCCATCTGCGGCGTCGCACCGGCTCAATGGGTTTACGAACCCGGCTTTCGCCGGTGACTCCTTGCATCTGGCCGGTTTGAGGCCAATCAACCCGCAACTGTAGGTGTGACAGAGCACTAGGAATTTCATCCATTATGCCCGAAAGAATATTTCAACTGGTCAGCTCCTTCACGCCCACCGGCGATCAGCCCGCGGCCATCGAGAAGTTGGTCCGGGGGTTTGAGGCCGGCGCTAAGCATCAAATTCTGATGGGTGTGACCGGTTCCGGCAAAACCTTCACCATGGCCCATCTGGCGGCCCGCCTGGGTAAACCGACCCTGGTCATCAGCCACAATAAAACGCTCGCGGCCCAGCTTTTTGAGGAATTCAAGGAGCTTTTTCCCCACAATGCCGTCAACTATTTTGTAAGTTATTACGACTATTATCAGCCGGAAGCGTACATCCCCCAGCGCGACATCTACATCGAAAAAGACGCCGCCCGCAACGATGATCTCGATCGGTTGCGCCTGGCCACCACCAGCAATCTCATCAGCCGCCGGGACGTGCTCACCGTGGCCTCGGTAAGCTGCATTTTCGGACTCGGTTCGCCGGACGAATATAAAAAAAAGGTGATTTCCCTGCAGCGCGGCGCAACTCTCGGTCGCGACGAGCTTTTACGAGCGCTGGTTGATCTGCAATACGAACGCAACGATATCGAATTCAAGCGCGGCGTGTTTCGCGTCCGCGGCGACGTGGTGGAGATTTTTCCGGCCTACGAAACCACCGCTATCCGCCTGGAAATGTTCGGCGACGAAATTGATTCCATCTGGCACATTCACCCCGTCAGCGGCCAGCGGCTCACGGAGGAAACCACCGCTTTTATTTATCCCGCCAAACACTATGTCGCCGACGACTCCACGCTGGCCCGCGCGGTTCACGACATTCACCAGGAACTGCAGGAGCGGCTCAAAGAACTGCGGATGCAGGGAAAACTGCTCGAGGCGCAGCGCCTGCTGGCCCGCACCAAATACGATATGGAAATGCTTCTGGAAACCGGTTTTTGCGGCGGCATAGAAAATTATTCCCGCCATCTGGCCGGTCTTCCCCCCGGCTGCAAGCCCTTCACCCTGATCGATTATTTTTCAGATGATTACCTGCTGATGATTGATGAATCGCATGTAACCATTCCGCAGTTGCGCGCCATGTACGCCGGCGATCGTCACCGCAAGGAGGTGCTCGTCGAGCACGGCTTCCGGCTGCCTTCCGCCCTGGACAACCGCCCCCTGCGCTTCGAGGAGTTCACGGCTCTCTGGAAACAGGTCCTTTTCGTCTCCGCCACACCGGCGGAATTTGAGTTGAACCTTACCGGCGGAGAAGTGATCGAGCAGATCATCCGCCCCACAGGCTTGCTGGATCCCGTCATACACGTACGCCCGGCCCAGGGGCAGGTTGCGGATTTGCTCGCGCAGATTCGCCGGCGCGCCAACCAGGGCCGGCGCGTACTGGTGACCACGCTCACCAAGCGCCTGGCGGAGGATTTGTCCCATTACATCGGCCAGGCCGGTCTGCGGTGCAAATATCTGCACAGTGAAATTCAGACGTTTGATCGCGTGGACATTCTCCGCGGGCTGCGGGAAGGCCTTTTTGATTGCCTGGTCGGGGTCAATCTGTTGCGCGAAGGTCTTGATCTGCCCGAGGTGTCCATGGTCGCCGTGATGGATGCCGACAAACAGGGCTTCCTGCGCAGCGAAACGTCGTTGATTCAAACCATCGGCCGCTGCGCGCGCAATGTAGATGCCGAAGTGTATCTATATGCCGATACGATCACGCCGTCCATGCGGCGGGCGATCGACGAAACGCAACGTCGCCGGGACATCCAGGGGGAGTATAACCGCGCCCATGGCGTTACTCCGCAAACGATTCAAAAGGCCATCCGCCACGGGATTGAAGTGGAGCTTCGCGCCCGTCATCAGGCCCGGGAAATGGTCGCATCTTCCGAAGATCAGTACGAGCGGCGGGAAATCATCCGCATGTTGGAGGAGGAAATGCTCGCGGCGGCCAATAATCTGGAGTTTGAGAAAGCGGCGCAAATCCGCGATCGGCTCAAGGAGTTGCACGCCCAGGCGCCCCCCGGCGATGGCGACGCCCGGCAAGCCGTCGCCGAGCATGAAAGGCAGTTGGCCGCAGCCATCGATGCGGGCATTGCGGGTCGTCTGGCCAACCGGCCCGCAACAAGTCCCACACGGCGCAAAGTTCGCCGGAACCATGGCCCGCGGAAAAATTAGAGTCTGTTCGGATAGGCTCTATAGTGATACTTGTTGTTTTCCGGAAATGGTATAACCATCCGATTAGAGCGGAGACGGCTCCATGAAGAAAAAAACAGGGGTAGGAAAAAACTCCCGGTCCGGCGCGCCGCCGGCCAAATTCTGGCAAACCCGTATTGGCGACGCTTCCGACGAAATTGCCGAAAAATTCGTTGAGTCGCTTTCCGTGGATTGCCGCCTGGCCGGGCATGATATCCGTGGCTCCATGGCGCACGCCGCCATGCTCCGGCGGGTCGGCCTTATTTCCGATTGGGATATGCGCCGGATCCAGCGGGGCCTTGCCGGGATACTCAAGGATATCCAGAGCGGGCGGTTCATTTTCGATCGCCGCCGGGAAGATATTCACATGGCCGTGGAAGCCGCGCTGAGCGAGCGGATCGGCGAGCCGGGACGAAAGCTTCATACCGCCCGCTCGCGCAATGACCAGGTCGCCCTGGATCTGCGGCTCTGGTGTCTGGAGGCGATCGCCGCTTTGAACAAAAAACTTCTGGCCATGCAGCGCGGTCTGATCCGCCTGGCGCGGCGCGATGGCGAGGTCCTGATGCCCGCCTATACCCACTTGCAGCGGGCCCAGCCGATTGCCTTCGGCCATGAGCTGCTGGCCTACGTGGAAATGCTCCAGCGCGACCGCGGGCGCCTGGCCGATTGCGCCCGCCGTACCGCCGTTTCGCCTCTGGGCAGCGGCGCCGCGGCCGGAACTACGCTGCCCATCGACCGGCGGTTCACCGCGAAACTGCTCGCCTTTCCGGCGATTAGCGAAAACTCTCTCGATGCCGTGAGCGATCGCGATTTCATGGTGGAGCTGGCGTTCGATCTTTCCATGATCGCCATGCACCTTTCGCGCTGGGCTGAGCAGTGGATCATCTATGCCTCCACCGAATTCGATTTTATTCGTCTGGCCGATCGGCACACCACCGGCAGCAGCATGATGCCGCAGAAACGAAATCCGGACATGCTGGAACTGATCCGCGGCAAAACCGGTGGAGTTTACGGTCAGCTTGTGGCTCTGTTGACTATGCTCAAGGGCCAGCCGTTGGCATACAACCGTGATATGCAGGAAGACAAACGGTGGCTCTTTGGAGCGATGGATACGGTCGGCGATATGCTCAGCATCGCCGCGGCCATAGTGGCCGGGGCGGCCATCAAGCCTGATTCCATCTCCAGCCGCATCGACGAAGGGTTTCTGGACGCCACGGCGCTGGCCGAATATCTGGTCAAGCGCGGCGTGCCGTTCCGGTCGGCGCACCAGATTGTCGGCAAACTGGTCGCGCACTGCGAAAAATCCGGACTTAAGGCGCTGGCGGATCTGGAACTCTCCGTACTGCGGAAAGCCTGCCCTCGCATTGCGCGGAATGTCTACCAGACGCTTGGCGCCCGCTCTGTGGCGGAAAACTATGCGTCCCAGGGAGCGGGGGGGCGGCGGCAGCTGCGCGCGCAACTGGCCGCATGGGAAAAACGTCTCAATTCCGTTCGCCCTTAAGAACCTGTCTTTTGAGATAGGTTCAATCTTCTTGTTCATCCCAGGGCATGCCGGCCCGTCTGAAAAACCGCTCCCAGTTGCCGAAGGCGAATCCTTCGATCTGCCGATCAGAAAGTCCAGCGCGATGGAGCGCTTCGCCAAGCCGGGCCAGATCGGCGGGACCGCGAATGGGAGCGGGCAATTCATCCGCGGAGAATCCGCCATCCATATCCGAGCCGAGTCCGATCCCATCATCGCGTCCCGTGGTATCCAGCACGTGACAAACGTGCCGAACCACGTCCGCCACCTGCGCCGGCCTCCGGTTGGCCAGGAAATGTGAATACAGATTGATGCCGATCATTCCGCCGGCATCGGCCAGCGCCCGGATCTGTTGGTCGGATAGATGCCGCTCCGGATGCCTGGCGGCGGTCAAAAGCGCCCGGCAATTGCTGTGGGAGGCGATTTTGGGGCGTCCGGCGCATTCCATGACTTTCCAGAACGCCGCCTCGGAAAGATGCGACACGTCGTGCACCATGGCCAGTTGGTCCGCCTGCGCCAGCAGGCGCCGTCCCGCTGGTGTTACATCGCCGCCGGATTGATCGCCGCCCGCCCACGATGTTCCGCCGACCCAGCTTAGGGCGAGAATCCGCACTCCCCGCGAATAAAACGTATGAAGATCTTCGGGGCTTCGCACCCCCGCGGCGCCTTCCAGTAGAAGCATGACTTCCAGTGGTGGTTCGAGGTCGCCGGAACGTGATGGAACCACGTCGTTTTGTTTACGCAGAGGCTGCCGGGACGCCGCATCCGGGCGGTCGGCTGAGGGCTCCGGCACGGTGCCATGGGCGCCGGGGGCGAAGCGCAAAGTGCCGTCGGCATGCCACCGCCGGTAAATTTCAAGCTGCGCCAGCGACGCGGCAAACGCTTCCGCCGGCGTGTCGTAGCACCAGG
Organism: Acidobacteriota bacterium; assembly: GCA_021804195.1. Next base: position 7,109 of record JAJZKJ010000022.1, on the reverse strand, counting down.
GACCATCCACCGCCTGGTCCTGCGAATCCCCACCCCGCGGCTGGACAAAAACGCTCGCAATCGCCCGTCGGATTCGTCCCTGGGCCAGCGCCGGAAAAGTCACCGCCACCGGTCCGGTCTCTTCGCGAATCGCTCTCGGATTCGCCCGCATGTCCCGGCCCCGTTGGGCCAGATAAGCCAGGTCCAGGTGGCCGTCAAACCAATACATATATATCTACACATCAATCATTTTATTGTGCCCGATCAGCGGCAGTGTGCCGCGGTCGCCCGCCAGCGCATGGCGAATGCCCAGCAGGGAAAAAAAGATGAACAACACCCATATCAGCGCCCCGAGAAAGGCAAACGCCGCGCCGACATACTTCATTCCAGGAACGGCCAGCAGCGGCAGGAACGCCAGACCCAGAATCTTGCATGCGGCCCAGAATATGGCTTCCCCTAGAAACAGCATAAACCCCTGGTTGGCGTGATGTCGTGCGAAAGGCGAGTCCCGGGCCGCCAGCAGCGGGGCCAGCACCAGCACGCCCATGTATGCCAGGATGGCCATGGCCCGATTCGCCCGCACGTCTTGCGGATCCACTTCCGGCCGGACACCCGCGGCCGGTACGGCGGCGGCCGGCGGTGGAGACGGAGGCGTCCGGGGTTCTTCGGGTTTCAGGTTGTAACCGGAATCTTCTGGCATCGCGCCTCTCCTGTATATACACAAGCTGCCTTTGTCTTGAATTATACTACGCGCGGCCGGCGATGAGACATTCAACTTAAACCGTATTGGGGTTAAACCGCGTCATGGCGGTTCATCTTCAATCCCGGCCGGTGCGGGTCATGGACTTGAGCCCGTACCGGCGAACCAGGCGGTAGAGGCGGCGTCGTTCGATTTGCAGAAGTTGGGCGGCCCGGCCTTCGTGGCCTTCGGTTTCGTTCAGCGCCAGGACAATCAGTTGGCGCTGGGCATGATCCAGTGGCACAACGCTCGTCGAAAGGGCCGGCGGCGCGGCGTCGCGGGAAACTCCGACGGCGCCGCGAATGCGCGGGGGAAGATGCTGTGCGTTCGGCCGACCATCGGCCGCGACAATCATCGCATGTTCGACGGCGTTGGCCAGCTCGCGGACATTGCCGGGCCAGTGGTAGGAGGCGAGCATGGCCAGGGCATCAGTGGCGAACTGGCCGATCGGTTCGTGGTAAAGTTCGGCGAAGCGCCGCAAAAAGTGATCGACCAGGACGGGAATATCGTCGCAGCGTTCACGCAGGGGCGTGGTGTGGATGACCATTACGTTTAAGCGGAAGAACAAGTCCTCGCGGAACCGCCGTTGGCGCACGAGTTGTTCCAGATTGTAGTGCGTGGCGGCCAACACGCGCACGTCCACGAAAACCGGCGAGACGGCGCCGACCGGCGTGACCGTTTTTTCCTGCAGAAAACGCAGCAGTTTGGCCTGCACCGCCGCATCCAGCTCGCCGATTTCATCCAGGAAAAGCGTGCCGCCGTCGGCGGCGCGAATGAATCCCGTCGTTTCTCCGACAGCGCCGGTAAACGCTCCGCGCGCGTGGCCGAAGAGCTGCGATTCCAGAAGAGTATCATGGAGTGTGGCGCAATCGACAATTACACAGGGGCCGGCGGCGCGGGGGCTGGCTTCATGGAGGCTTTGCGCCACCAATTCCTTACCGGTTCCCGATTCGCCCTGAATAAGAACCGTGCATTCGCGGGCGCCGACTCGGGCAATCAGCAACCGCAAATTTCGGATGGCCTGGGAAACCCCAACGATATTCCCACAGCCTGCTTCCTTGGTGCACTCTCCAGCCAGCATGGCTCACTCCGTGGGCCTGCGTCTTTTGCCCAAGGGGCTCCCTCCCACTGGTACAAAATGCGGACACCATGATGAGATACTATTTTCTCGCCTCTCTCTCCACTGCGGGCGGCGGCCGACTCCAACAGCCGCGATATTTCCGCGCACAAATCCCGCCCCTCCGACAAAAAAACGGCACTATCACTGACACAATAAAAGAGTCGCGAAACAGACTCCTTTCCGACCTAATGAGGAGTATAATGCACAAATGGGAATTGTCAAGAATTATTTTTAATTTTAGTGAACGTGAGTTTGGGATAAAAATATCGATTTCAAGTGGTCTATCTCGAAGTGAGATCGGCCAGATAGCAGCGACCAGCGACTTTCGCCATCATTATAGGAACTTGTTGACCATCCGCTTATACCCTGGGCGTTCCTCTGATTCCTCCGCGGTGCAAACTCCGATTCACTGGCCGTTATTTACCGCCGGGCATCGTTCATCAGTTCAAAGCCGGTTACAATTACCGTGATGGATGAATTCGCCGAAAAATCCGGTTCCGAAAGCTCTTGCGATCCTGAACACGACGCCGGCCGGCGCGGTTTCTTCGCCCAATGTTTTCGCGATGTACTCTCCCCCGTCGCCCGGATGATCGAACACCGCATCCAGCCCGTTACCGACGCGCTGCAAGGGGGCATCCCCGGCGGCGCCCCGGTGGATGAGCCGCCGGATATGCCGGATATGTCACAAACATACTTCGATCCGCCCCGCCGGCCGGCGGAGGTGATCTTGCGACCGCCCGGGGCCAAACCCGCGGAAGAATTTGAAACGCTCTGTTCGCGCTGCGGCCGGTGCGTGGAGGTTTGTCCAGTCAAATGTATACAAATAGACGCATCAGCGCAAACCGGCGGCGGTTTTCCGTACATCGTTCCCATCGTCGCTCCCTGTGTGGTCTGCGCCGAGCTGGCGTGCATGAAGGCCTGTCCCACCGGCGCCCTGGCGCTGGTGGATAAATTCCATATTCGCATGGGTTTGGCGCAGGTGGATCACCGTACCTGCCGGCGCCGCCACGGCGAAGATTGCCGGCTGTGCCTGGAGGCCTGCCCCATCGGCGCCGACGCCATTCTCGTGAGTCCCACGACCGGCCGCGTGCTGGTCAAATACAACGGTTGTGTTGGTTGCGGCATGTGCGAACAGACCTGCCCCGTCCAGCCCGCCGCCATTACGGTTCACCCGCCGCGCCGCGCGCCGGAACCCGTGGAAGATTAACCTGGATTTTGCGCCGCGGGTACGCGGATATCTATATTTATTGGCCGAGAAGGAATTTGTGATACCGCCCCATCCAGTACGGAAGGAGAAAAGCCGTCCCATCGTCTTCGCCGTGGCCATCGCCGCCGCCATCAAGCACAAACGGGTTGTCATTCCACTTCATCACACGCCGCTCGTCGGGCGGCAGCAGCGTGATTGCCTCGCGCAGACCGAAGCGGTCCGGCGCCGGGGCGAATACAATATCGCGCCGATGCGAGTTGCGTACGTTCCATTTGATAAGGTCCATCGGCATCCGGTAGAGCGTCCAGGCGGCGGCTGACAAATCCACTTTGGCTTCGGGCCGGCCGAGGAGGTAGATGAAAGTCCATAGCGGATTGGCCTCGCGTTGGATGTTTTTCCACCATGCCTCCAGGGCGCGGCGGTATGCCGTGAGCAGCCGGGGATCTTTTTCGTATTGGAAGACGCAGTAGAAGGGAAGCATCGCAAGTTCTTCGTCCGAATAGTCCAATTCTTGCCGGAACTCGTCCAGCCGCGTGATCCAGTCGGCATATTGGAGTTCCCACGCAACTTTTTCGTATTCGGTTTCGTAACGCGCCTCGCCGGTGATGTGCGCGGCGATCTTCAGAAAACTAAGCAATTGCAGACTATTGAGCGCGCGCTCATCCGGCTCCGTGCGCAGCTTCTCCGGCGACCACCAGCCCCACGTTGTCGGCTGGCCGTCCAGGTCGATCAGGTTATAGCCGTTATCAAGAATGTGATCCATCATTCGTTTGGCGGTCTGGGCAATACGCTGCTTCAAGTCCTGGTCGGGGAGCAGATCGTAGGCGACGCTGAACATAAAGAAGTGGCCGACGACCTCATCGGAGCTGGTATCCGCTTTCCAGCAGACCTGGCCGTCGGCGGTCCAATGCCACTCGCCACCGGGAACCGGGTCACCCTTACGAACGAACGAGCGGGCAGGGAACCCCCGCCGGCCCGCCACCTCTTCGAGAAAAAGAACCGCTTCGATGGATTTGCGGGCGTTGGCCAGCGCCTCCGGCGATGGCGCCACCGCGTAACGGAAACACTCTGTTGCGGCGTACATCGCGGTCCATAGTCCATCGTTGTCGTTGTCACACAAGCGATTGCTGGACGTATCGCCCGCGACGGTCAGGTGGGAGTCGGCCACGAGTCCGTAGCGATCGTGGCGATCCCGGATGCGCCGCTCGAAGAAATCGGCCTTTTGGGCGAGGGTCATGGCGCGCCGTTCAATATGCGAAACCCCGGTGCTTGTGCGCACCCAAACTCCGGCGTGATTGTCCGCACAAAGCTGCTCAACCTGATCATCCGGCAGGTAACGGCGGCCCGCAAAATACTGGCGGCGGTCCCGTTCCGGTGCGGAGAAATCCAGGCGAAGCAGACCTTGCGCCGAACCTAGCCACAACGCGCCGTCGGAGACTCGCACCGCGACCTGGCCGTCGGGCAGGGGGGATGCCTCGGCGCGCAGCTCCGCCGGCACGTTCGGGTCCGAGAGATTGTAAAAGGTGCGGAACTTCTGCGGATAGGGCGTGAGTTTTACCGGCGTCCAGGCCGCCGGGGAGGAAACTTCCGGCAAGCGCTCGGAGTCTTGCACGGAACTTTCCCGTTGTTTGGCCCTGGCCCGCAGCGGACGGCTGTAAGCTTTCAGACCGGCGAGTTTCGGATCGGTCCCGGCCAATTCCTTGAGGTTGGCGACGACTTTCTCAATGGCGCCGACCACGTCCCGCACGTCGGCTTCGTCACCGATGAGGAGAAACTGCGGCAGCCAAACCGACTCTTCATACGCGGCTTTCTCCGAGACCGGGCAATGACATTGCGAATAGTCCATCGGCTGGTCGCGCCCGACGACAAGTTGCGGACAGTTCTCCGGCGTCGGGTGGAACAATTCGCTCTGATACACCGGTTCGTAGAATCGCCCGTCGCAGGGGATGCCTTCCGCCTCGAGCGCGGCCACAAACAGGTCGCGACCCGGCGCCGGGCCGGTGGGGCGGTACTGGAAGACGTAGTGGTAAATCGTTTCTTGTGTCAGGCCCGGTTGCGGCGGCAGCGGGCGGACGTGCGGCAGTTGGCCGATTTTTTGATTCAACAACGCGGCGTGCCGCGTACGTTTACCGCATAACTCCGGCAGCATTTCGAGTTGCCCCAGGAGCAGCGCCGCCTGCAACTCGGTCATGCGGTAGTTCGATCCGAGAACTTTTTGCCGGTATTGGTCTGTAAGGCTTGGCCGGCCGCAATTGACGATCGATTGCAGCGCTTCAAAATAGTCCAGCCGCGACGTGAGCACGATTCCGCCTTCCCCGGCCGTCATCAGCTTGCTTTCCTGGAAGCTAAAGCAACCCGCGTCGCCGCCGGCGCCGGCGCCGCGCCCCTGGAACCGCCCTCCGTGCGCGTGGGCGCAGTCTTCGATGATGAGCAGTTTGTGCGCGCGGGCGATGGCCCGCAGCGCCTCCATGTCCGCGAAGCGCATGGCCAGATGCACGGGCATGATGGCGCGCGTGCGGGGGGTGATGGCGGCGCGCACGGCTGGCGCCGCGAGGCAGTAGGTATCCGGATCGACATCGACAAACACCGGTACGCCGCCGGCCTGCAACACGGCGACCGCGGTTCCATCCCAGGTGTAGGCGGGCACGATAACCTCGTCGCCGAATTTCAGGCCCAGCGCCTGCACTGCGGCGAGCAGGGCGATGGTTCCGTTGGCCAGGCACAGGCCATAAGCGGCGCCATGCAACTCGGCGAAGCGCGCGGCAAATTCACCGGCGAGTTTGCCGGGCAACGGAAAACCGCCCCAATGCCGGCTTTCCACCACGCCGACGAGACGTTCCACATCCGAAGGACGAAACAGAGGCCAGGAAGCGAACGGTTTTTTGCGGATGGGTTCACCGCCAAGGATGGCGAGCTTGGACATGTCTGTAACTCCGGTTGATTCTGCAGTTTTTCAATTCATGAAACGGCGCAGTATCCGCCGAAGTGTTCGGACTGTCAACGTCCGCCGAGACGCCCCGTGAAACGTGAAACGGTTCCCCGGGGATTGACCTGTCCCACACCAACCGTTATATCGATTTTCTGATGCTTGGCGCGCCGGCAAAAAATCCACTTTACCTCTCGGCGGTTGCCTCGGCGATTGCCGGACTGGTTCTTATGTTTCTCGCCGGCTGCACGCACGTCGCCGGGCGGGTGCTCTGGATGCGAACGAACACCCCCATCCCCACGGCCGAATTTTCCATTGGCCCGCCGGATAGTGTAATGACCATTCACCGTTACAAGGTCGAGCCGGACGGAGATTTTAGTTTTTGGATCAATCCGCTGGATACCGACAATTTATGGGTCTGGTCCGGGCGCGGCGATCCGGCGTTGGAAGCCCGGCATGTGAATCCACGGCAGGTCAGCGACCACATGCGAATAGAACTTTCAGCGCGATAACCGCAATGGAGAGCCTGCAAGCGACCGATAAATATGAAACAGGCGGGGCGTGTGGTTGTTTCTATTTGACATTTACTCAAATAAGGGATATATTAATTTTGGTGCAACCTTGAGGCGGCGCCAGAAAGCCGCTGGTCGTCTTGTTGTGACCGTGTCAATCAAAAAGACGTGGAAGTGTGGCGCGCGGGCTTAAGATGTTTCCAGGCGGTGGGTATTTCCATGGCCTCAATCGGTCTGACCGCGCCAATTTCAGCAGGGCTGATATGATGCGATTTGTTCAAAATATCTCCAACGCAACCGCGCGTCCCGGCTACATTTGCCGCCGCGGTGCGGGATTTGGCCGGGCGGCGCTGGTGTTGTCCGCATGTGCGGCCTTAACATCGGCTTCGCCAATCCTCCATGCCAACGCCATCCTGAATGAAATTGGATTCTCTGCGCTTCCCACCGGTCTCAACGGCGCCGGCGTGAATGTGGGGCAGATCGAAGCCAGTTTAACGCCTTTAACGTCGTCTTCCGGCGGTTACACCGGTACCGATACCTTCGAGGTGCAACCGGGCGCGGTCAATCAACCGCAGAGTCTGTTCACTTACATTGACGCCAATGGCAACTCAAGCAGCACTTACAGC
>JAJZKJ010000021.1 GCA_021804195.1 Acidobacteriota bacterium | reverse complement strand
TTACCACTCCTGACCACATAATAAGCGTGAAAATAGTTCTGTCAAGTATTTTTTGAAGATTATCGGACTAAAATTCAGGGCGCACTAAAGGCACTACGGAAATGCTTGGCCGCATCGTCTCCCGCGCACTTTTGTTACCCTGTTGCGGACGCCTTCGTCTAAAAAATTGCCATGTACGCAGTGGAATGCAAACAATTAACGAAAGCATACCCGCCAGGCTGGAAGCCGTGGCGCAAGGCGGCGATCCGCAAACGCGCCCTGGATGGCCTCGACCTGCAGATTCAGCCCGGAGAAATCTTTGGGTTTTTAGGGCAGAACGGCGCCGGTAAAACGACGACGCTGAAGCTGCTGCTGGGCTTAATTCATCCCACGTCGGGCGAAGCCCGGCTGCTGGGCACGCCGGTGCATGCGCGGTCCGGGGTGGAAATGAGGCGGCGGGTGGGGTATCTGCCGGAAAATCCTTATTTTTATGAATATCTGACCGGCCGGGAGTTGCTGCGATATTTTGGCCGGCTATCGGGGCTGATGGGGCAGACACTGGAGCAGCGGGTAGAAGCGCGACTGGAACAGCTGGGACTGAGCGAGGCAGGCAATATCGCGCTGCGGAAATATTCCAAGGGCATGCTGCAGCGGGTCGGGCTGGCACAGGCAATTCTGCATGATCCGGAACTGGTGATACTGGACGAACCGATGAGCGGTCTTGATCCGGGAGGCCGGCGGGAAGTGCGGGAGATCATTCTGGAATTGAAGCGCCAGGGACGGACGGTGTTTTTTTCAACCCACATTTTGAGCGACGCGGAGCAGTTGTGCGACCGGGTCGCAGTTCTGGAAAAAGGCAAGCTGCGCGGGGTGGGGCCGTTGTCTGATTGGCAAGGCAGCGAGAGCGGCAGCCGGGAGATCATCTGGCGGCAGGCGGATGGCTGCAGCGAAGCCGCTTTGCAGAAGATGAATCTGGGCGCCGCGCAGGCATTGCCGGAAGCGGGCAAATACCGGATCACGGTGATGAATGGCCAGCTATGGCCGGCGCTGGACGCCATTCGCGCCGCGGGCGGAGAGGTTTTGAAGGTGGAACCGGCGCGGCCCAGCCTGGAGGCCATTTTCTTTGCGGAACCGCGGCCCAACCATGAAGCCGCTCCGGTCCGGCGGGAGACCACGGCATGAACGAGCGGACTTTAGGGGCGGGCAAGATCATGGCCGCGATCGCGGGCAACAGCTTCCGCGAGGCGATTCGCGACCGCTGGCTGCTGAGCCTGGCCGGTTTCGCGGTGCTGATGGCGGGCGCGGCGCTGCTGTTCACGCAAATGTCGTTTGGCATCGCGGCGGGCGCGCTGATCAACTTCAGCCTGGCGGCGATTACGTTTCTGGGCGCGCTTATGGCGGTGCTGCTGGGCAATCAACTGGTGGCGAAAGAGATTGAACGGCGGACGGCATATGCGTTGCTGGCGCACCCGGTGCGGCGGCGGGAACTGGTGCTGGGTAAATTTGCCGGTCTGCTGCTGGCGCTGACGGTGAATACCGGGCTGATGGGGCTGGCGCTGCTGGCCGCGCTGAGCTGGCTGCAGGGCGGCTGGCACAGCGGCGAGGGGGCGGTGCTGGCCGCGCTCTATTGCGTATGGCTGGAGCTGGCGCTGTTGACCGCGGTGTCGCTGTTTTTTTCGAGCTTTGCCTCGATAGGACTGGCCGCGGTTTTCAGCCTGAGCCTGTTTCTGATCGGCAACTTCAATGGCGAACTGCGCGGTCTGGGCGCGGCGGCGCGGCCGGGGCCGGGGCGCTGGCTGCCGCGGCTGGTGGCCGATGCCCTGCCCAATTTCGGAGGGTTGAACCTGACCACGGCGGCCTCGCATTATCTGCCGGTGAGCGCGCGGCTGCTGGGATGGAATTCGCTTTATGTCCTGCTCTATGGCGCGGTGATGCTGATCCTGAGCGCCGTAATTTTCGAATTCCGGGATCTTAAATAATGAGTGCGGGGCGAAATTCGCGGCGCCGGATGGCGATGGCGGCCGGAGCGGCGCTGCTGGCCGGATTATTGCTGGCCGGCCATGAAGCCGAAACCCGGGCGCGACCCTTACGGCCGCTGTGGAGGAAACACGCGACGCATCTGGCGGTGCCGGAGGCACGCATGGCGGCGGCGCTGTTTTTGAACTACCGGGGATTGGCCGCCGATATTTACTGGACCCGCGCGATTCAGTACTTTGGCCGCTTGCATCAGCAGCGGCGGCGGCATTATCCGCTGCTGGCGCCGCTGCTGCGGCTGACCCAGAAGCTCGATCCACGGCTGACCGCGGCGGCGGAATTTGGCAGCTATTTTCTGGCCGATGCCCCGCCCCTGGGCGCGGGGCATCCGCATGCGGCGGCGCGGCTGCTGGAGCGGGCCATCGGGACTGAGCCCAATGACTGGCGGCTGTATTTTGACCTGGGCTTCATTCAAGCTCTTAACCTGCACCAGCGCCGGGCGGCCGCGGCCACCTTTGCCGCCGGGGCGCGACGGCCCGGCGCCAACCCCGTGCTCTATACTCTGGCGGCCGACTGGTACGGACAGGCCAATGAGAAAGTGCTGGCGCTGCAGCTATGGGCGCATTTATACCGGCATGCGCCCGACCGCCTGATCCGCGAAAATGCTCTGGCCCATATGCGCCGGCTGCGGGCCCAGCTCGACCTTGCCACACTGGATCATTTACTGCGGCAATATGCGGCAAAATTCCACACAAAAGCCCGCTCGTGGCAGCCGCTGATCGCGGCCGGTGATCTGCGCGGCGTCCCGATCGATCCTCTGGGACACCCCTATCGCATCCTGCCGGATGGGCGGGCGGGGCTGAGCCCGCAAACACATTTGACCTTACCCCATCCCTCCCGCCGCAAAGTCAATGCCAGATAAGCTCTTTCACCGGCTCCACAATCGCCTATGCTGAAAATATGCGGTTGATATTCAGTTTATGTCTGGGACTGACGGTGTGGGCGCCGTTTTCCCGGATGCCGGTGCGGCAATTGGCGGAAATAGTGGATGGGCGCTACGATTCGCTCACCAGCCTGCGGGCGCATTTTGTGGAGATCTACAGCCAAAGCGGCGAGCGGAAGGTGGAATCGGGAAGACTGTATCTGAAACCCGGACGCATGCGCTGGGATTACCGGCAGCCGCGGCGCAAATTGTTTCTGGTGACGGCGCACCGGGTCTGGCTGTATGTGGAAGGGGAACATCAGGCGCAAGTGACACCATTGAAAAAACTCGCCGACTTGCGCTCGCCGCTGCGCTTTTTATTGGGCCATACTCACCTGGAACGTGAGCTGAAAGGCCTGTCCTATGGCGGACTGGCGCCGCTGCGGGCCGGCGATGTGGTGCTGCGGGGCAATCCCCAGGGCTTGGGCGAGGGAATACGGGAAGTGCTGCTGGAGATTTCGCCCGACTATGATATCCGGCGTATCGTGATCCGCCAGCAGGATGGCGGACAGACCGACCTGCGCTTCAGCCGGATTGAAGCCAATCATCGGCTGCCGCGGGGGTTATTTCATTTTCATCCGCCGGCGGGAGTGAGAGTGGTGCCGGGCACGATGCCATGACATGAAGGTACGGCTGTGAACGTTCTATGACAAAGCATTACTATGGCAAAGCCAGGGTCTGCATATTACGAGACCGCATTTCATAGCCTCACAGCGGCCTGGCCGAACCGGCAGCCGCGGTCTGCTAGAATCGGAGTAAACCGGCAACTCGGTCTCCGGCTGGAAGGGGAAGCAATGTACCCCTTGCCCCAGGCCCTCCTCGCCAAGAACCATGGCCCATTTTGTCATTAAAGCCACCGACGACCAGGGCCGCAGGCTGGAACAGATTGAGCAGGCGGCGAGCGCGAGTGAGCTGCGCGAGCGCTACCGGCAGCAGGGTTATTGGGTGTATGAGGTGCGGCAGCGGCAGGCGCTGGCCGAGCAGTGGCGGCTGCGCAAACAGCAGATTCCGAAAGAGACGCTGCTGGTGTTCAGCCAGCAGTTCGTGACGCTGGTGAAAGCCGGATTGCCGATCCTGCGGGCGCTGGAGCTATTAGAAAGCCGGGCCCGCAATCCGCGGCTGCGGACGCTGCTGGGGGATGTGCGGGCGCGGGTACGGGGCGGCGAATTGCTTTCCGACGCCTTCCGGCGGCAGGCCGGGATTCCGGAAATATTCACCACCACTCTGATGGCGGGCGAGCGCAGCGGCAATCTGGCCGAGGTGCTGAACCGCTATATTCAATACCAGCGGCTGGCGCTGTCGGTGCGGCGCAAATTGCTGGGGGCCATGATCTATCCCAGCGTGCTGCTGTGCCTGGTGGTCGTGGTGCTTTCGTTTCTGGTCACTTATGTGGTGCCGCGCTTCGGGCAATTGTATAACTCACTGGGTGCGCAACTGCCTTCGCTGACGGTGTTCATGCTGGCCTTTGGAAACCTCACGCGCCATTATTTTCCGCTCTTTGTCGTGCTGGTGGCGCTTGCGGCGATGGGGGTTGGGTTGGCCTGGCGCACGCCCCGGATCCGGGCGCAGCTGGATCGCTGGCTTTTACGGGTGCCTGTGGCGGGAGAGATCTGGTGGAAGTATCAGATCGCGCTGATGAGCCGCACGCTGGGCACGCTGCTATTGGGCGGTATCCCGGTCGTGACCGCGATTGAAACCGCCGGCAGCGCCTTTCGCGGGGAAAACCTGCGCGCCGGCTGGCGGGCAACCATGCGGGAAGTACGGGAAGGCAAAGCCTTTGCCGAAAGCCTGCAGCGGCATAAGGTGGCGCCTCCGCTGGCGGTGGAAATGATCGAAGTGGGAGAACAGACGGGGGCGCTGCCGCAAATGCTGGCCAGCCTGGCGGAGTTTTACGATGATGATCTGAACAACTCCATGACGGCGCTGATGGCGTTGATCGAGCCGGCCATTCTCATCGTGGTGGGCTCGCTGGTGGCATTAGTGCTCATCGCATTATATTTGCCGATCTTCTCGCTCGGCGCGGGTATCATGAAAGGCAGTTAACAGAGACTTTACGATGGCGGCAACTGAGATCCAACCCACCGGCACGGCGCCAACAACGGCCAACCCGGAAGAGCAGACGGCGCGCGCGCTGGCGGCGCGCTACCGCTGCCCGTTCGTGGATTTGAGCGCGGCCCATATTGATCATGAGCTGTTCCGGCAAGTGCCGGTGGATCTGATGTTCCGGCACAATTTTGTGCCGCTGGCGGGTGATGACCACAGCATCACGCTGGCGGTGGCCGACCCCAGCCAACTCATGATGCTGGACGAAATCGGGCTGCTGCTCAAACGGCGGGTGGTCCTGCGGGTCGCCACGCTGCGGCAGATTTCGGAACTGCTGAAAAAAACCGAGCAGTCGCAGCGGGTGCTGGAAGAGGCAACCGAGGGCTTCACGCTGGACGTGATCGGAGAAGAGGAAAACTCCGACGAAACCATCTCCATCGAGCGGCTGACGGCGCAAAACGACATCAGCCCCATTATCAAGCTGGTGGACACCACGATTTTCACCGCGCTGGAGCGGCGAGCGAGCGATATCCACATTGAAACCCAGGAGAACGTGGTTGCGGTGAAGTACCGGATTGACGGGGTGCTGCACCCGGCCATGGCTCCCCTGGCGCGGGAATTTCACAGCCCCATCATCAGCCGAATCAAGGTCATGAGCGAGCTGGATATTTCCGAGCGGCGGGTGCCGCAGGACGGCCGCTTCCGGGTGCGTTACAAAGGCCGGGCCATTGACTTCCGGGTTTCGATCATGCCCAGCATTCATGGCGAAGACGCGGTGCTGCGGGTGCTGGACAAGGAGGCGATGAGCGAAAAATTCCATCATCTTTCGCTCGACGTGGTGGGGTTTGACGAATCCGAATTACGGCGGCTGCGGCGCTATATCCGCGAACCCTACGGCATGCTGCTGGTGACGGGACCAACGGGCAGCGGAAAGACCACGACCCTGTACGCGGCCCTGAATGAAATCCGCAGCGAGGAAGACAAGATCATCACCATCGAAGACCCAGTTGAATATCAGCTGCGCGGGGTGACGCAGATCCCGGTGAACGAGAAAAAAGGCTTGACCTTCGCGCGCGGCCTGCGCTCGATCCTGCGCCATGATCCGGACAAGATCATGGTAGGCGAGATCCGCGATACCGAGACGGCGCAGATCGCCATCAATGCGGCGCTGACCGGGCACCTGGTTTTCACCACGGTGCACGCCAACAATGTGGTGGACGTGATCGGGCGGTTCCTCAACATGGGGGTCGAGCCCTATAACTTTGTTTCTTCGCTGAACTGCATACTGGCGCAGCGGCTGGTGCGGCTGATTTGCCCGGCGTGCAAGACCTATCGCCGCTATCCACGCGAGACGCTGGAGACGGCGGGCCTAAATGGAGAATGGCTGGATTTTGCCTTTGCCGAAGGCGCCGGTTGCCTGGACTGCTCGGGCACCGGGTTCCGCGGCCGCACCGCGATTCAGGAATTGCTGGAAATGACCGACACGGTGCGTGAGATGATTCTGCAGAAGCGGCCGAGTTCGGAGATTCGCAAAGTGGCGCGGCAGGAAGGAATGCGCTTTCTGCGGGAATCGGCGCTGGACAAAGTCCGGGCCGGACAGACCACGCTGCGAGAAATCAATAAAGTCACCTTCATCGAACTGACGCGTTGATTATGGCCACGATGATTCCAAGCACCGCCAGCCGCGCGGGCGCCCGGTTGGATGGGTCAAGCCTCCGCGGTTCCTCCCACCGGCACGGCCGCCGCTGGTGGGATTCGCCGCCCCCGCTGCATGCCGTGGCCGTGGGCGTGGGACAGGTCGTCGCAGCCCAACGCGCCGCACAAGGGCCGCAGATCGTGGCCACCCGGGTCGAGCCACTGGCGCCGGGGGTGTTGGCGATGGAAGAGGGACAACTACGGGTACGGGAGGGCGAACGGCTGAGCATGGCCTTGCGATCCGCGCTCAGCGGGGTGGGCGGAGAAGGCGAAGAAATCATTCTCCTATTGCCCGAGAGCACGGCACGGGTTACCCGGCTGGAGTTTGAACACCTGCCGCGGGCCGGCGAACAGGTGCGGGAATTGCTGTTGTTCCGGCTGCGCAAAAGCCTGCCGTATGATGCCGCCGAAGCGGCGCTAAGCTGGCAAAAGCACGGCGATGAACACCATTTGCTTACGCTGGTGGGCAACCGGCATGTGCTGAATGAATATGAAGATGCCGCGGAAGCCGCCGGGGCGCGCGCGGTAAGCGTATTGCCGGCGGCGCTAACCGCGCTGGTGGGATTGCCCAGCCAGCAACAGGGGACATTGTTGCTGCAAGGCGATACGGTCCAATGCACCGCCGCCTTTTTGTGGGATGACCGGCTGCAGTTTTACCGCACCACACCGGCCGGTCCCAGCGGTCAAGTGGAGTTTGACGACCTCTATCAGGCCCTAGCCTATTACCGGGATTTTCTGGCCAGCCGAGAAGAGGGAGAAGATCTGATACGTCCGCGCATCATAGCCGCGGGATTGGCAGAGGATCTGATAGAACGCTTGCGGAGCGAAGCCGAAGACTCCGAGGTGCTGGACGCCGACAGACTGCGCGGCTGGTTGCCGGCGCCACTCGACACGCACGCGGCCGAAGGGCTGGCGCTGACGGGGGCGTTTTTGAACGCCTTTTGATTGCAGGCGCGAACACTTCTCATTCATGCTGCATCTGGAACTCAATCTGGCGCGGCGGCAGGCCGAGAACCGGCGGCGCACCTGGCTCACCTGGGGCGCCGTAACGGCGGCATTCCTGATGCTGTTATGCGGGCTGCTGGCGCGGTTGAGCGTGGAATATATCACGACCCGCAAGGTACAGCATGTGGTCAGTCAAGAGCGCCGGCAGATGGCGCCTCTGCGGCAGCAGGCACATGCCCTCGAAGTCTGGCTGAGCCGGCCGGAGGTGCGGGGCGAACTGCACCGGGTGCATGATTTAAACCGGCTGATCCAGGAAAAAGCCGTTTCCTGGACGTTATTATTTCAACGTCTGGAGCAGATCATGCCCGGCCCGGTGCAGTTACAGGCGCTGCGGCCGGCGCGCCAGTCGCATTACACCGCCGTGGTGCTGACCGTGTCCTCGCCCCGG
Organism: Acidobacteriota bacterium; assembly: GCA_021804195.1. The sequence goes on along the minus strand of JAJZKJ010000021.1, from coordinate 3,911 downwards.
GTGGGTCCGCTGGTGCGGCTGGTGCGGCGCCTGGAACAGGACAACGAATTTTCCCATCCGGTTGTGGTACAGCAGCAGCGGCATCGGGGGCAAAACGAAGACAGCAATGACGGCGGAAGCATCTCCGGAAGCGGTCCGATCCAACTGGAAATATTGGCCCGCTACACGCCTCATCTGCCGCAGCTCCCCAAATCGCCCGCGGCGGCACACACCCGGGTGAATCCGGCTGGAGCGAGCAGAGGCGAGAAATGAAACCACTGCGGATCCAACTGCCGGCCTGGCATTCACTGCGGGGCAGACTGCAAATCTGGACCGCCATATTGGCGGCGGCGGATTTGTTGCTGCTGGGATTTTTATACTCGCCCTGGTCGCCTTCGCGCAAACACGCGCTGCGGAAACGGGAACAGATCGAGAGCCGTATGAGCAGTTTGCGGCGGCAGGTGATGGAAATGCAAAAGCTGCAGGCTACCATCCGCCGCGACCGGCAGGAAGCCGGCCAATTTGTGCGCGGCGCCATGCCGGACCGGGAGCGGCTATATTCAACCACGCTGGCCGCGCTGAACCGATTGGCAAAAGACAATCAGGTGGAGCTTTCGGACGTGCACTTTCATCCACGCAGCCGGGCGGGCGCCGGGGTGCGGGAAATCGGGATCGCGGGCGGGTTGAACGGCGCCTATCCCAATCTGGTGCGATTTTTAAACGCGGTGGAACGCGCGCCACAATTTTTTCTGATCCGCCAGATCGCGCTGGCAGGCCGGCAGTCGAGCAGCGGAAATCAGACCATCCGGCTGCAGATCGCGCTGGATACGTTTCAGCGGCTGCCGATAGCCGGCACGGCAGCCCGGAAGATTCAAACCACGGACAACAACACAAGCGAAGGTTCCCTGCCCTGATATGGCCATCAACACCCAAATCCGCCGCCAGGACCGTCCCAAGCTAATTGTATTGGGCGTGCTGGTGATCTTCGCGGTCTGGATGCTGCTGCGCGGATTCATGGGCGGCCAGCTTCCTCATCTGCTGCCCAAAAACGGCCAGTTGGAGGCCAAGTCCCTGCCGAATCTGACCCGCCTGCATGCCGCGCTGGATTTGCCATTGCTGGCGCGTCTGGAAGCCATACGCTATAACGGAACCCGGCGGAATTTATTCATTGCCGGCGTCTCGGAACGGCAGTTGCGCCGGCAGGCCCGGGCAGCGGAACAACAGCGGCAGGCGCAAGCCCGCCTGCAAACTTCGGACCGGCCGGCCGGACCGCCCCCGCCACCCCCGATTCCATTGAAATTCTACGGTTATGTAGCGCATTCCGGAGCATTGCGCCAGATATTCCTGCGCCTTGGCAATAAGATTTTCGTGGTGCGAGCGGGAGAAACCGTGGCGCGGCGCTATAAAATCGTCAGCATTCAGCCGACCATGGTCACGATTCAGGATTTAACCGACCAGCACACGCAATTGGTGCCACTGACGCTGGAATAAAATTTCCCTATCATGCCGCATCGCATCAAATTTTCCCCAAATCGACGCCCAGCCCAGGGTTATATGCTGCTGGTGGTGCTATTGATGATGAGCATGCTTATTTTAGTGCTGGCCACAGCGGCGCCGCGAATGACCACCCAGATCGAGCGGCAGAGGGAAAAAGACATGGTGTTCCGGGCCAAGCAATATGTGATCGGAATTCAGCGCTATTACCATAAATTCGGCGCCTACCCGCCCAACCTGGACCGGCTGAAGCAGACCAATGGCGTGCATTATTTACGCGAGGCGTGGCGCGATCCGATGACCCGGCACGGGAAATGGTTTTTTATTCATTATGGACAAGTGCCGGTGGGCATGATGGGTGGCATTGGCGCGCCGGGGGCAAATCCGGGCTTGCCGGGGGCGCTACCCGGAGGAACCGCTCCGCTGGGCGGCTTGATTCAGCCCGGCGGGATGGCGCCTGCGGGCGGAATGGGCACACCGGGCGGATCGGCGGACGGCAATGGCGGGGAGTTTGGCGCTAATCTGCCCGGCAGCAGCGTATATCAAGGCGCCAACAATAGCGGGTTGGTCATTGAAACCTTCAGCGCTACGAATCTGAATCTAAACCATGGGCCGCGAAAACCCACCGGTTTCGGAGCATGCCGAAACCGGAATCAAACCGGAAATGTGATCGGAGGAGGGCCGATCATCGGCGTAGCGAGCCGGGATGACGAACCGGGGATCCTGGAAATGGGCGGGCATGCGCGGCCTTGCAAATGGGCTTTTATTTATGATCCGAGCAAAGATAAAACCCTGCACGTGATGCCCGGCAGCCCCGGCGGCGTGTCTCCTACCCAACCTGCGGCGCCGCCGACGGGCGGCATATTGGGCGGTCCGACGGGTGGTCCTCCACCTCCGGCATAAATCCGCCGCCGGCTCTTTCTTCTTCATGACAACTGCAGAAATACGCGCCGGGCTGGAACAGCCGGCTGAAAATTGTTACCGCCTGCAACTGGATTCCGGCTCGAGCCTGCGCGCCCGGGATCCCCGGCTGGTGGGTCCCGGAGTTCTGGCAGTACGGCCCGTGTTGCCCGAGGTGGAACTGGATGGCGGCATATGGGGCATCAGCCAGTATCGCTTTTTAATGCCGGAAGCGGTGCGTGAACTGGAAGCACTGCCCGAAGCCCAGTGCCGGAGTACAAAGGTCAGGAAAAAATCGCAGCTACGCCAGGTCAAACCGACCGCGGCTTCCCCGCCCTGGCTGACCCCGCCCTATGGACTGATGGGGCTTGCCGCACTGGCGGGGGTCATGTTTCTGGCGTATGTGCCCGTTTTCCTGGTGCGCGCCAGTCTGCATCATGGCTTTCAAGCCTGGGGCGCGGCGCTGGCCGTTGCCTTGCCATTGGCGGCGATGGAAGCCGGCGTGGCCGGGTGGGCGCTATGGCGGCGGGAAATCTACCGGCGGCTGAGTGATTGGAGCTGGCGGGCGGGCCGGCTGGTGCTGGCCTTCGTTGCGGGACTGGGGTTTACCGCAATTTTTTTATGGGCCGAGCGGCTGCGCTACGGCGCGGGAGTATTGACACCGTCGCCGGCGGCGCTGGCGGGCGGAGCGGGTTTTATCTGGTTGACGCTGGGCGCCATGGCGGCGGCGGAACTGCTGCAGCGCGGAGTGATTCTTCCCTCGCTGCTGGCCTATCTCCCGCCCTGGCCGGCGATGCTATTGGGGGCCATGGCGGCCGCATTGTTACAAGGACAGTTCTGGGCAGCCCTGCCGCTACAGTTTGCTGCCTGCATCGTATACCGCAAGTTCGGGCATAGCTGGCCGGCGGCATTGATGTTTCGGCTGGCGAATAACATTTTATTTTTAGCTTTAGTCTTGCACCCCTGGGGGCTGTTCCGGCATTAAAACCGGCTCATCCCTTTTTGTCTGGCACTTCGCAGTTGCGGCGGGAGCCATGAATTCATAGCCGGTGCGCTCGGAGCCTGCAAAGATGACCAGCCCCAAAAGGCAGATATTCACCAGTTCGAAGCCGGCCAGGGCGCGGCTATAGCCAAAATGATCGCGCAGCCAGTATTCCAGCGTGCTGGTGGGCGCGGCGATAAGAATGCCCAATTGATACATCAGGCCGGGCGCCAGACTGCGGGCGGCGGGCGGAGACAACTCCGTCAGATGCGCGGGAATAATGCCCCAGGCGCCCTGCACGCCCGTTTGCATGAGGATCGCGCCCAGCACCAGGAATAAGAGGGTGTGGGCAAAGGCCCATGCCGGAATCGCGGCGAGCGCCAGAGCGAGCGCGGCCAGCATGGCATACCGCCGGCCGGTGGAGTTGGACAGCCAGCCAAAAAATACCGCGCCGGCGATGGCGGCAAGATTGTAGGCAATTGCCAGATTCGAGGCAAGCGCGGGCGGAAGATGGCGCGCGGTGGTAAGAAAGTCGGGATAGAGATCCTGGGTGCCA